>QIGK01000007.1 GCA_003228875.1 Rhodobacterales bacterium | reverse complement strand
ATAGTCATTCGATATCGCCCCTCAGAACGTATTAGCATCCAAAGTAGCTTTCTATGGAGCCCGAGTTTTTTAACGTGGGAAGGTATCAAACAACCGTTTGATTTGGCAGATCTCCCGCTTCGGATACAGGCCTTAATGCATATTGCGCAACAAATTGACGTCACGGATGATATTGAAGAATTACGCGGGTTTGTTGAGGTGGTGGAATAGATGTTTTGTGCGTTGCGTGGCTCCCACTCACCCTACGAGGATTGTGACAGTTGCTAACAGGTGCGTGTCATTTTAACATTCCTAAAGATTATAACTGGAATTATTTGTTGGAAGTTTTTTGTAATGGCGAACATTCGATTATCTGTTCTTGCGGCCGCAATTTTTCTGGGTCTATTTGCATCAATATCATCTGCCCAAGTAACTGAGGAGCCTTATTGCGCCGAAGATGAGGAGTATCAACCTAACGGTAGAATTTTACCAATTGGAGAGCGGTATTTCCGCATCTGTAGCGGTAGCCACCTGCGCGATATCTCTTATTTACGACCTGGGGCCAGTTTGACTCGCGTTTTGCCGGCGTTCAATACTATTTACAACTGGAACGGCTTAGAAATTTTGCGCCAGCCCAGATACCGAATTCAACCTGCTGATTTTATAAGAATGCTAGACAGACGTGAATTTGCGCGGATACATCTTGGTGATGTCGAATATGCTGTTTTTGCGAAACCGCCATATTTGGACAATGCTATCGAAGCTATTGCTATTGGTCGCTCTCCAGAGAGGGCTACCTACTATTTTGCTGGATCAGATGATCTTGATTTACCTGAACATATTATGAACTGCTCAGGTCAGCCGTTTACTGAGATACGAGAGAAGTATTCTTGCAAAGTCTATTTCCGCTACCGCTCCGGGGAAGATATATTTATACAGGAAGACCTGTCATGGGACCCTGAATGGGTTCGGCCGGGGGGGATATTTGTTCAAGAACCCTTTGATTTTGACAATCTGCCAAACCAAATCCGTGGCTTAATGCATATCGTTCGACAGATCGACGTAACCGTTAATATCGAAGATCTGCGCGGGTATGTGGAAATTGTGGATTAGCTGAATTGTGATGGTGTTGGAAAGCGAGCAGAGTTGGTGGGGTGAACCCCACCCTACGCGATGGCCAGGGTCTGTTGAAAAACCTTAATCAGTCCGGTATAGGTAATGTCATGGAACGTATTATATCAATGATCATTCGTCATGTTGCCATGCGCGCTTTGCGCGGAGGCTTAAACCGCTCAAAATCAAAACCCAACGGGGTTAAGAAGCCACAGCAAACGGCGGAGCAGCAGCAAGCTGGGAGGCAGGATAATCAAGCCCGAAAACTCGGGCGCATGGTTCGCCGGATTGGCCGATTTTAGGGTTTCTGGAAATGTTTTGACAGTTTCAGGCCTTGGCCTTGGTAGTTTGAACCCAAGTCTGCGCCATACAAAACATCCGGCACTTCCTGCATTTTTTCATAGACCAATCGCCCGACGATTTGGGCATGTTCCAACACAAACGGGGCTTCGTGGCAGCGGACTTCTAATACTCCGCGTGAACCTTTGCCGCCAGCATCTGCATTGCCAAAACCGGGGTCAAAAAAGCCCGCATAATGCACCCGGAATTCGCCAACCATGGCCAGATACGGCGCCATTTCAGCGGCGCAATCGGGGGGGATATGCACTGCCTCTCGTGATACCAGAATGTAAAACGCGCCGGGGTCAAGGATGATACGGCCTTGCGGGGCGGTTACTGGTTCCCAAAAATCGGCCACTGGATAGTGGTTTAATTTATCGAGATCAATCAGGCCGGTATGAGGCTTGGCGCGGTAGCCAACAATTTGGCCAAGCTCGGGTGACAGATCAACCGAAAAACCCAAGCCCTGATCAATATGGGCATCAGAATCAACCAAGCCTTGGCTGGCATCCAGCGCGCGCAAGTCATTGTCAGATAAAACCACTTGGCCCGAACGAAACCGGATTTGGTTAAGCCGCATACCCGAACGCGCCAAAACCGAAAAGGAACGTGGCGAGATTTCAGCGTAAAGCGGGCCGTTATACCCAGCATCAATCCGGTCAAATTCAACCGCGTTATTGGTGATTAATCGGGTGAACAGGTCTAACCTGCCGGTGGAGGATTTGGCATTAGCAACCGCGTTGATATGATCTGGGAGGTTCAGGGATTCTTGCAACTGCACCAGATAAACACAGCCCTTTTCCAGCACCGCGCCGTTTGAGAGATCAATCTCATGGGTTGAGAAATCTTTTAACCGAGCCTCAACCCCTGCTGATGCTGGCAAAAATGACGCCCTTACGCGCCAAGCTTTTGCGCCCAAGCGCAGATCAAGACTGGCGGGTTGGATTTGTGGTTCAGGGATGGGCAGATCAGCGGTGATTTGCCCCGCTTTGATCATGTGTTGAATGGCCTGAAAGGGCAATACGCCTTGCACTGGCTGATTCATTTTTCATCCCCTGTGAGCGAAAAAATGGTCGGGCTAGCGGGATTCGAACCCACGGCCTTTCGTCCCCCAGACGAACGCGCTACCAAGCTGCGCCATAGCCCGACTGAGGCTGTTTATATCGCCAATTTTGGTGGTGGCAAGGGCGAAACGCCCCACTTTGTTCAAAGGCTTGCTTCAATCGAGGCGCGCATTTGTTTGAGCCGCGCAACAATGGCACCAAGGTCAACCGGCTCGGGTATGACAACAGCCGCGGTGCTGACAATCGCTGAGACATGTTTAATGCCGCGATCTTTCAGGATTTTCTGCGCGCCTTTGATGGTTAAGCCATCTTCGTAAAGCAGGTGTTGGATGCCGCGCAAAAGATCAATGTCGGAAGGGCGATAATAGCGCCGCCCGCCACCGCGTTTTAACGGCGATATTTGGGTGAACCGGCTTTCCCAGAACCGCAACACATGGGCAGGCACGTCCAATTCATCTGCGACCTCGCTGATGGTTCGGAATGCCTGTGCTGATTTTTGCATTTGTTAGGCTTTGTTGCCGTTATCCACACGTTCCTTCATCAGATGTGAAGGGCGAAAGGTCAGAACGCGGCGCGGGTTGATGGGGACTTCTTCGCCGGTTTTTGGGTTACGGCCAATGCGGGCGTTTTTGTCACGAATTGAAAATGTGCCAAAAGATGAAATTTTGACGTTTTCGCCGCTTACCAGTGCTTCGGCCATATAGCCAAGCACCGATTCGACCAATTCTGCGGATTCGTTGCGTGAAAGTCCTACTTCGCGGAAAACAGCTTCGCTGAGATCCATTCTCGTTAATGTTGCATTGCTCACAGATTCGCTCCCCTAGTTCTGCAACAGGTTATGTGAAAAAGGGAAAGCGAGTCAATATCAATGGCTTGCGCGGTTTCGTGTTTACCAGCGTAAAGTTGCTGCACCCCATGCCAGACCGCCGCCAATGCCTTCCATCAACAACAGGTCGCCACGTTTGATCTGGCCGCGCTGATAAGCAACCGATAGGGCCAGTGGAATGGATGCGGCTGAAGTATTGCCGTGGTCTTGCACCGTCACCACAACCCTGTCCATGCTCAGGCCCATTTTGGCTACGGTGCGTTTGATAATACGCAGATTTGCCTGATGGGGGATCACCCAAGTAACATCGTCAACGCTAACGCCAGCGCGTTCAAGCGCGATTTCGCCGGTCTGGGCCAATTTGCTGACTGCATGTTTGAAAACTTCTTGCCCCTGCATTTTCAGAACGCCGGTGGTTTGGGTGCTGGACACGCCGCCATCGACATATAACAAGTCGTTATAGCGGCCATCGGATTGCAGGTCGGTGGACAGGATGCCTTGGTCAGCACTGTTGCCATTGCCTTGACGGGCCTCAAGAATAAGCGCGCCGGCACCATCGCCAAACAGCACACAAGTGGAACGATCTGTCCAGTCCATGATGCGTGAAAAGGTCTCAGCACCGATGACCATTACGCGTTTGGCTTGCCCCGAAACCACCAGCGCGTTTGCGGTGCTGATTGCATAGATAAACCCAGCGCAAACCGCCTGAATATCAAAGGCAAAGCCACCATTCATGCCAAGGGCTGCTTGTAATTTGGAGGCGGTGGAGGGGAATGTCTGGTCAGGGGTGCTGGTGGCCAACACAATTGCATCAATGTCATTGGCCGTGATATTAGCATCATTCAGCGCCATTTTGGCGGCTTCCAGTGCCAGATTTGACGTTAACTGACCTTCAGCGGCAAAATGGCGGCGTTCAATGCCTGAACGGCTGCGAATCCACTCATCCGATGTATCGAGCGTTTTTTCAAATTCAGCGTTTTCCACCACCCTGTCGGGCAGATAATGCCCCACGCCAATGGCCACAGCACGGGTAACGGTCATATTTACGCCTCGTTGCTAACTGAAAGCGTATCTTTGCTTGCCGCGAGGCCGGACGCAACCCGCGCCGTTAACTTTTCTGAAAAATCATTTTGCGCCAGTCGATGGGCCAGCTTGATCGCTGCTGCCACGCCGGTTGCATCTGCGCCGCCGTGGGATTTGACCACAATGCCATTCAGGCCCAGAAACACGCCACCATTAACGCGGCGTGGATCAATGCGTTTTGACAGACGCCGCAAGCTGGTCATGGCAAACAAGGCCCCGATGCGCGACAAAGGTGAGTGTGAAAAAGCCCTTTTTAGCAAATTATTGACATGTTTTGCGGTGCCTTCACCGGTTTTCAACGCGACATTACCAGTGAAACCGTCAGTGACAATAATGTCGACACGGTTCGATGGAATATCGCTGCCCTCAACATACCCTACATATTCGAAACCCGAGGTTTTGGCGACAGTGCTGACCAGTTTTGCGGCTTCGTGCAATTCGGGGCGGCCTTTGAATTCTTCGGTGCCAACATTCAGCAACCCGACCCGAGGGTGGGGCAGGTTCATGCCGTTTCGAGCATAAGAAGCACCCATAATTGCGTATTTCAAAAGATCCTGCGCGTCGGCTTTTATGTCCGCGCCGACATCCAGCATGATGTTATGTCTTTGCGGATTAGCCGAGGGCCAAAGAATGGCAATGGCTGGGCGGTCAACCCCGGGGGCTTTGCGCAAACGCACCACCGACATCGCCATCAAAGCACCAGTATTGCCACAGGACACGGCGGCTTTCGCAGCGCCGGTCTTGACCGCGTCAATCGTGGCCCACATGCTTGATTTTTTGCCACCGCGCAATGCAGCGGAGGGTTTTTCATCCATGCTGATGACTTGTTCGGTTGCAAATATTTCACATAGGGCCGCCAGTGTGGGCCGGCGTTTCAGGCATTTGCTGATCTGTGCCGCGTCGCCGTTGACAATAAAGCGCACATTAGGGTTTTTGCTGGCGAATTTGGCCATGCCGCCGATAACGGCCGCAACACCACTGTCGCCGCCCATGGCGTCAACAGAGATCACAGTTTTTTCTGTGGTTTGTTGGGTGTCCGGGGTGTGCTTCTCGCCCATTCCGGACCTATCCCCGCGGCTTATGCCGCGTCTTCGTCCAGATCGATGTCGTCAACCAGAACAACAACTTCGCGGTCCGCATAATGACCGCAAGAAGGACAAACATGGTGCGGACGTTTCAATTCGCCACAGTTGGTGCATTCATTTGGGTTGGCACCAGCCAGTGCCAGATGCGCACGGCGCATGCCACGTTTGGAGCGCGTGATTTTACTTTTTGGTACAGCCATTTTTTTTCGACCTTAATCAAACGGAATTTAACCGTATTACATATATCTTGGGGCGGATTAACAGGTAATTCCCGCGCATGCAAACCCCAACAGGAATTGAAGGCTGGAAAATACCCATTTTTGTGCAAATAACAAGCCTTATTACGGGGTTTTACCCAGTTTTTCCTTTAGAGCAGCCAAGCCAGCAAAGGGTTTGATTTCAGCGTCACTCATTGCTGCCTCACCTGCGGGTGCAGAGGTGGTATTCTGTAATTCCGCCCCTTCTTTTCTGGGGTATAGCGGGATTTCCAGCGAAAGTGCTTCGGTTGCTATGATGCCAATATCGATGATTTTGTCTAATTGTTCAAATTCTTCATTCAATACAGTTTCGTCGTTTTCGTCTGGCATTTTATTTTCGGGCACAAATTTTATCAGAAGCTCAACATCGATTCGGGTGCGCACCGGTTCTGATGATATCACGCAGACCTGTGACACGGTTGCCCCCAGTTCTGCATCCAGTTGCCAGCTTTTAGATCCGAGCGGCGCAATTTGGCCGGTCATGCGCATTTTCTTTAATCCGGTAAGGCCCAGCGATGCCGTCAGGGCTTTTTGTTCTTCCTCGCTAGGCACAAGATCAAATTTGATCAAACGGTTTGCAGGCAGGCTGTCGACCTCATACGGGCGCAACAGTGGCGGGGATTCTGGTTGATTTTCAGGTTGGTCGGCCATAAAGCACTCATTTATCAGATTTTGACATGTCACATTGCTTGCGTCAGCTTCAAGTATATGGAACAACATGCGGGAATGAGACAATATGTGGCCTGAGGACCTTATGAGCAAGTCAGTTTTTAAAAAGTTTTTGGTCATAACGGCTTTTGCCAATGCTATGAGCGCCTGCGTGCCACAGGTTAACGTGCATGGCTATGTGCCGATTGCGGCAGACGTGGCGGCGATTACACCGGGCAAAGATAATCAAGAAAGCGTGCAGGCATTGCTTGGCACCCCGACCAGCACCGGCGCGCCGGGTTCGGATACTTGGTATTACATTTCCAGCAGGGTAGAACGGCTTGCATTTTTGGCCCCGAGAGAAGTTGAGCGGCAAATCGTGGCGGTGGTTTTTGCCGGTAATGGCAGGGTTTCAGCGGTTGAGAATTTTTCTTTGGAAGATGGGCGGATTATTGATCTGAACCGCAACACTACCGTGACTGATGGTCGTCGCCTGACATTCTTTGAGCAATTATTGGGCAATCTTGGCAATTTCAGTGCTGAAACCTTTTTGGGTGGTGGTTAAACCATCCAAGCGGTATCGCAACTATTCTTTTTCTTCAAATTTTAATGCGACGCCATTCATGCAAAACCGCTGGCCGGTGGGTTGCGGCCCGTCTGGAAAAACATGGCCCAGATGGGAATCACATTTGGCGCAAATCACCTCGGTGCGGGTCACAAATAGTTTTCGATCCGGCTTTTCTTCAATCGAATCGCTGTTCAACGGTAGGAAAAAGCTGGGCCATCCGGTGCCGCTATCAAATTTTGAATTGGCGTCAAACAGGGGGGCATCGCAACCGATACAATGAAACACCCCTTCGGATTTGGGAAAGTTATCATTGGAATAAGCGCGTTCGGTACCGGATTTCCGGGTAACTTTATAGGCCAAGTCCGAAAGTTGTGCGCGCCATTCGGCTTCCGTTTTGGTAATTTTTTTCATCTTGGTCCTCTTTTCGATCAAAGTTCTGTTATAACATAATAATCAGGGTAAGTTGTCATGCTAAATATAAGGCATATGCCGCGAAACAAGCAATGGCAACGAAAATGACAGGTGCTGTGATGGGGTCAAAATATCAGGTGGCAATCGCCCGTTCAAATTCGGATATGATGGCTGTGCAAGCCTTACGGAGCAAAGTTTTTCGTGGCATGGGGTCTGATGCGGACGGGTTTGACCAGCATTGCCAACATTTGATGATTAGCGAAATTAAGACAAACCGTCTGGTCTGTGCGTTTCGCATTCAACCCTTTGCCAGTGGAGCCGAGATTTCCAAGTCTTATGCTGCTCAATTTTATGAGCTGTCAGGGCTGTTTGAGTATCAAGGTAAATTGGTGGAAATGGGGCGCTTTTGCATTGATTCTGCCTATCGTGACCCCGATATTTTGCGGATTGCATGGGCGGAATTGACCAAATATGTTGACAAAAACAATGTGCAAATGTTGTTTGGCTGTTCAAGTTTTGACGGCGTAAAAGCCAGCCATTATAGGGACACTTTTGCCCTGTTAAAAGAGCGGCACTTGGCGCCAAAGCCTTGGCTGCCACGGGTCAAGGCACCGAATGTGTTTAGGTTCACCCGAAATTTGGCACGCAAAAAGCCAAATCTAAAAGCAGCGCGAAAAACGATGCCGCCTTTGTTGCGCACCTATCTTGCTATGGGGGGCTGGGTGTCTGATCATGCGGTAGTCGATAATGATCTCAACACGTTACATGTTTTTACAGGGCTGGAAATCGGCGCAATACCAGCGGCGCGAAAACGGTTTTTGCGTGCCGCTATTTTGCCATCTCGCGTTCAATCCGCCGCACCAGCATGACCTGAACCATGCCGGCAAGGACGGATAGGATAAATATTGGCAATAATCCGGTAAAAGATGCCAGAACCCCCGCTAAAAACGGCAACACAAATGCAGGTGCGGTTAGTGCCCCAAAATAACCGCTATAGGCAGGGCGTTGATCGTTTGGAGATATTTCCATAAGGAAGCCGATATTGGCAATGGTCTGGCCGTTGGCCAACGCGCCAAGCATAAAAAACACCGCGACAAAGACATATAACAAGTTGGCATTGGCATATCCGGTGGCCATGATCAGGATCAACACAGCAGCCGGAATCATCCTGCCTAACGTGATAACGCGCAATAAAACGCCTTTGCCTTTATGATCTCCGAGCCAGCCCCATGCTAGGTTGGAAACCAGCGCACCAACGGTTTGCGCAGCTAAAAGCAAGGCAATTTGGGCAAAATCAAACCCGCTTAAGCTGGCCTGCACGATATAAAACGGCAACGCCATTAAAACTGCACCGCCGCACCATTGAGCGTAAACAAATAGCCGGAATTTCCGGTCGGTTTTGAAAACCGCGCGACCTTGTTTTAGATAGGTAAAAAAGCTGGATTTTTTGGGTTTTTGGGCTGCGGCTGGCGGTTCCCCCATCGATGTAAACACCACAGAGGAAAGGAACATTAATGCTGAGGCGATTAGAAATATCGCGGCGTAAGACAGAGGAAAAATCAAATTCTTAATAAATTGATCCACCAGACCCACAACAATCAACGCCAATATGCCGCCGATAAAAAACCGTGTCGCAAGCAAGCGGCTGCGCAGTTCTGACGGGACCGAGCGCGCAACAATGTCATTATAAGGCACCCCAACCACGCCGCTGACAAAGCTGTATCCAGCCCAAACCAGCATGACCGCAATGGCCAGCATTGTTGGGGAAAAGCTGGCGTTAAAATATAAAATCAGCGCCATCAGGGCCATGAATGCTGCGCGGCCAAAGGCGCCGATGACATAGTATTTCATGCTCGACCCGCTGCGCTGTGCAAAAAAGCCTACAATGATTTGTGGGAACAGCCAGCCAAAGCGCAATATCGCGGTGACCGCACCGACCAAAATTGACGAGCCGGTCAGTTGAAACATCAGCGCTGACATAATGGTGGTAGAATCGACCACCGCTGATCCGGCCTGAAAAGTAATGCCAGCTACAGAAATACGAATAAAATTGCGTTTGGTATTCACGTGCCAACCCAATTGGCGGGGTCAACATAAAGCCCGAAATAAATTGACCAAACCCCTAGTGCGATGAAAATCAACCCCAAAATCCAGCCTTTGCCTTTCATTTTTTGCCCCATACCGCTGAGCCAACCTGTCAGATTTGGCAGAATGGCAAATATAATCAACGGCGCAGACAGGAAAAACCCAAACACAAACATCATGGCAAAGCCGGTGAAAACTGTGCCACTGGTTGCGGCTAGGCCCAACAAGCCAAACAGTATGGGGGCAGAGCAGGCAGGGATGTTCAACCCAAATGCCAAGCCTAGTATAAACGGATTTTGTGCTTGTTTCCATGCTGCGGGGGCCAGATTTATGCGTTGTTTGACCAGCCCTGCGCCATTGGCGAGAATGAAAACACCAACCGCCAGATAAAGCGTACCAAATACCAGCCAAAGGCCGGTTTGTGCGCCGATCATCCGGCTGCCAACAAAGGCGATGGCTGCGCCAAACAGGCCCGTTATCAAAGAGCGGGTGATTAAGAAAATAAGCAAAGCGCTGATTTTTTCGGACCGCGAGCGACGATTCTGGGTGTTCAAAAACACCAGATGACCGCCGATGGTGCAAGGTTCGATAAAACCAAATAAGCCAAGCCCCATGGGCAGCAGTAAAAGACTGTAGAGTGATAGTTCCATTGGCATCCTTTTTTGGCAAAGCTAAACCTTACAGATAGGGCAGGGTCAACCCTTAGAAAATAACATCGCCGCGAGATGAATCCATTTCCCATAAAGCTTTACCGCAGGAAATCAGGGCTATACACAGAGGTAACTTCTGCCCAATAGGTGATTTATGTTTGTTCGAATGATAGTGGTTACTATTGCGACACTGTTCAGTTTCTCCAGCTCCGCTGGAGAGTTGGAGGCGCGACAAGCTGTTTATGAACAGGTCAGGCAATTGCTTTCCGAAATATACTTGACCGATGATGGAAGTGTGGCTGAGCTTGAAGCAATGGCGGAGGCGTTTCGTAGCCAAGAATCCCGAACATCAAGCGGTTTGTGGAATCTGCGTTTATTTTATGTTGGCATCAATCGCACAAATAATTTTGAGACCGGCGATGCTGAATATTTTCGATCAGTTGAAGCATTTTGGGAATCTTACAAAGCGGAAATACCGGACTCGCCAATACCAATCATTGGCCTGGCGTATTTTTACTGGGGTCTGGCTTGGCATTACAGAGGCGACAGGTATGTGAGCGATGTGCCACCTCTTGACTGGCGCCGTTTCATTATAAATATGGAAAAAGCCGAAGCCATATTACGAGACGGTCAATCAGTTGGTAAAAACGATCCCGAGTGGTATGTTGTAATGTTGTCGGTCTTGGGCGTTAACCGATCAAATTCTGCGGAATTCAACCTTGTCTTATGGGAAGGGATGCAGAAATACCCCGAGTATCATGAGATATATTTTTCAGCCGCTACATATTTGGAAAAACGGTGGAGCGGTAACGATGGGTTGTTGGACTTTTTCGCACGCTACGCCGTTTCACATACAGCATATGAACAGGGCGCAGGTATATATACCCGTATTTATTGGTATATGGCGCCCTATTACGGAAGCTGGTTTTTTAGCCGCACAAATGTTGACTGGGAACTCATGAAACTTGGCATGTTGGATATTCTTGAGGAGTATCCGGACGAATGGAACATCCAGAACTTTGCCAGTTTTGCCTGCACAAAAAATGATGCTGGCATGACCGAGTGGCTTATTGCTCAGATGAACGAGGCGCCCATTACGGGTGTCTGGAAATACAGGACATTTGAGGAATGCCGTGATGATGTCGCTCCGCAACCCCTTGGCGATCGAAGCTGGCCCGACGATTACCGGATGTTTATGAGCGGCTTCTTATAAGTGCGTGAATTTCACAGGCGCTATTTTGATACCTCGCTAATGCCGCCATGTGCAGCAGACCAGCCCAGCGGGTCAGCAAAGAATTTTTCGACCTCTGACAGAGTTTTTGTGTCAAAATAATTACCCGCTTTGGCCTCAGCCAGAACATCATGCCAAGTGGCCAGATAGTGCAGGGTAATGCCATGCGCCGCGAGGTTTTCACGGGTATTCGGGAAGATGTCATAGAAAAATATTAGCGAGGTGTGGTTGCAAACCCCGCCAGCAGCGCGGATGGCATCAACAAATTTGATTTTTGAGCCACCGTCGGTGGTCATGTCTTCAGCCAACAACACCCGCTGGCCTTTGTGCAACACGCCCTCAACCTGTGAGGTTTTGCCGTAACCCTTTGGTTTTTTGCGCACATATTGCATTGGTAATCCCATTCGGTCGGCCATCCATGCCCCGTAAGGAATGCCGCCGGTTTCGCCGCCTGCGACGGAATCAAAGGCCTCAAACCCCGCCTCGCGCTGGGTTTTTGCCACCAGAAAATCCATCAGGGTTGAGCGGATGGTTGGATAGGAAATGATTTCTCGGCAATCAATATAGCTGGGCGAAATCAGACCCGAAGCCAGTTTATAGGGGGTTTCAATTTCAAAATTAACGGCTTTGATTTCGAGCAACATGCGCGCGGTGATGCAGGCCATCTCGGACGGGTCGATGAATGCGGTCATGAGGTGCTCCAATGCAGGGGGAAACCGGGGTCAAAAACCGTAACAGGGCCAGCTTTGGTTTCGATTTTTTCGGGGAAGATCACGGGGGAATCGTGGCGGGTGAGGGTGGTTTTGGCGGTATTTGCGGGCAGGCGGTAATAGGCGGGGCCGTTCAGGGAGGTGAATTTTTCCAATCTGTCCAGTGCGCCAGCGGTTTCAAACACATGGGCGAGGCAAGCCATGGTGTTGGTCGCCGAAAACACCCCCGCGCAGCCGCAAGCGCTTTCTTTGTTTGGGTCTGAGTGCGGAGCTGAATCTGTGCCAAGGAAATAGCGAGGGTCACCCGAAGTTGCGGCCTTTACCAAGGCCAGCCGGTGGCTTTCGCGTTTGGCGATGGGCAGGCAATAATAATGCGGTTTGATGCCGCCCACCAACAGGTCATTACGATTGATAATCAGGTGGTGGGTGGTGAGGGTGCCTGCCAAGTTTTTTTCAGTTTCGCCAATGTAATCAACGCCGTCTTTGGTGGTGACATGTTCCATGATAATACGAAGCTCGGGCAGGTTTTGGCGCAGCGGTTCTAGCACGCGGTCAATAAACACCGCCTCTCGATCAAAAATATCAATGCTTGGGTCTGTCACCTCTCCGTGCACACAAAGCGGCAGGCCGATGCTTGCCATACGTTCCAGCACTGGCATGACATTTTTGATGTTTTTAACCCCGGAATCAGAATTTGTGGTGGCACCGGCGGGGTATAATTTGACCGCTTTGACCAGCCCCGAGGCATGGGCCGCGGCCACGTCATTGGCATCGGTGGTTTCGGTTAAATAGAGGGTCATCAGCGGCGTGAAATCGCTGCTAGCGGGCAGAGCGTTGATGATTCGCCCGTGATAAGCTGTGGCATCCGCCAGTGTCACCACGGGGGGTACCAAATTGGGCATGATGATCGCACGGCCAAAGTCACGGGCCGATTCGGGTAAAATACCTTGTAACATGGCCCCGTCGCGCAGGTGCAGGTGCCAATCATCGGGTTGGGTGATGGTCAGGGTTTTGGGCATGTGCGGCTCCGATGGGGTTGGCGTTTTTTATATCATGGTATTCTGGATGGAAAGACGGGTGTTTCGAGAATGCTCTTGTTATTCCAGAAAATAAACATAGATTGAGTTTGTCGGAGCGATCCGGCGTAATTCTCAGGGCGGGGCGAAATTCCCCACCGGCGGTTATAGCCCGCGAGCGGCCTGTGCGTGCGTCCCGAAAAGTGGGAACCGGTTTTCGGATAAGATGCGCGACAAATATAGGTGTCAGCAGATTTTGGTGAAATTCCAGAGCCGACGGTTAAAGTCCGGATGGAAGAGAATGTGGCTGAGCGGGCGACCGCAATGCCATCTTTTGCCTTGGGTTAGTGTCTGTTGCAAAAGGAGAAAATCATGACACAAACCCCAAAAATCGCCTTTATCAAGGCACGCTGGCATGCTGATATTGTTGATCAAGCAGCCATCGGATTTATCGAAAAACTAAAAGCCGACGGGCGGGATTACAGCGTTGATATGTTCGACGTGCCCGGCGCGTTTGAAGCGCCATTTCTGGCCAAACGTCTTGCTAAACAGGGTTATGATGCGGTTGTGATCGCAGCTTTAGTGGTTGATGGCGGCATTTATCGACACGATTTTGTCGCGGCTGCGGTGGTGAATGGCATCATGCAAGCGCAGCTCGAATCCGATGTGCCGATGTTTAGCGTTTCATTGACCCCACATCATTTTCAGGAAAATCCAGAACACCTGAAATTCTATGGAGAGCATTTCGTGAAAAAAGGTGCCGAGGCTGCAAATGCAGTGCAGATGGTATTGGAGCTGGCGGCTTAGGCTGTCCCTTCTCTTGCTTGCGATAGGTGGAGATCAGAGCAGCGCTGGTGGGGTCTATTCTGGCCGCGCCAGTGACCAAACTCCGCCAAGCCCGTCATCGCCATTGATGTCACCAATTGCGCTGTCACCGCTATAACGGTAAAGCGGCTTACCCTTATAGGTGATCTGCATTTGGCCATCTTTGCGTTCAATCAGCGTATAGTTTTGCGGCAAGTCAGTATCGGCAGGCAGAATAGCTGGGGGGTAGGTAACTGCACATTCATCATAACATCTAGGGACTCTGACCTCATGGGCAAGAAAATATAGACTCATGTGATCTTGGTCCATGATGAACACCTGCCCATTGAGCAGGCCGTTCATCACATATTCGGTGCTGTCGGAACTGGCATTGGCATTGCTGGCCAAAAGGGAAAATGCGGTGGCTGCGATCAGTTTTTTCATAGTCTTCTCCGTTTATTTGCGCGGTTTCACCGTAGAACTTCCCGTTTCATCTAGATTGCGCTAATTGCACCTGCGGGGCGCCTTATACTTTTTCATGGCTGCCCGACTTTTGGAGTTCAGCCCTGTCCAACTGTTATTTTTGCCCGAACAAAATTTTCTGGGCCGCTTTGTCATTTTGCAAATTACCGCGGCTTTCGGCGGCGATAGCACGGCCAATTTGAACGGCCTCGCGCGCGGCTACCCTGTCAAGATAAGCGGCTAAATGGGGCTTGTCGCTGATGTCTTGTTCCTGACCTTCCCATAGGCTCGCCCAGGACCAAATGGCCATATCGGCAATGGAATAATCACCCGCGACATAATCTCTGTCAGCCAATCTCTTGTTAAGAACGCCCAGTAACCGACTGGTTTCATTTCGATAACGGTCTTGCGCATAAGGCAAAATATTGCTGGGTTCCATGGATGGCGCGTATTTCAGAAAATGGTGTGCTTGTCCGGCCATCGGCCCAAGACCCCCCATTTGCCACATCAGCCATTGTTCGACTTCAGCCTGTTCGCGGGCGTTTGAGCCGCCAAATTTACCGGTTTTGCGGGCCAGGTATTGCAAAATAGCGCCGCTTTCAAAAATCGAGATCGGTTTGCCATCCGGCCCATCGGAATCAACAATTGCCGGCATTCTGTTATTGGGCGAGATTTTCAGGAAATCCGGCGCGAATTGTTCGCCGGTGCCGATATTGACCAGATGCAGGTTATAATCCAGCCCCATTTCTGCCAAAGCAATTGTGATTTTCCAGCCATTCGGGGTGGGCCAGTAATAAAGATCTATCATTTCAGGATTCCTTTTTAGCTTTACTGACTCAACAATTGTGTTGGTATCTGTAAAACACAAGGGCGTTGACCGGATTAGATAAAAGGAATAACAAAAACCCGTGGTGCTTTGTCGAACTGGATTGCAGGCCACGTTAAATATTCTGCTAAAGAGGTCGCGGTCCCGACAGGCCCTGATCATGCCCGATCGGGGCTTTTTTATTGGAGGTCGGCATTTTGCCGGAACATATGATGACTAATTCTTACAAATCACGCACCAACCTTGTGCATGGCGGCACGCGGCGTTCGCAATATGGTGAGCTTTCCGAAGCGATATTTCTGACCCAAGGTTTTGTTTATGACACCGCCGAAGCCGCCGAAGCGCGCTTTGTTGAAACCGGTGAAGATGAATATATCTATGCGCGTTATGGCAACCCGACCGTGGCGATGTTCGAAGACCGGATCGCTTTGCTGGAAGGCGCTGAGGCAGCTTTTGCCACAGCTTCGGGCATGGCGGCTGTGAATGCAGCGCTGTTTTGCCAGCTAAAAGCCGGGGATCACATCGTTTCATCCAAAGCGCTGTTTGGTTCATGCCTTTATATTATTGAGAACCTGCTGCCCCAATTTGGCATTGAAGTCAGTTTTGTTGAAGGCACGGATCTGGACCAATGGCGCGCGGCGATGCGCCCCGACACCAAACTGGCATTTCTTGAATCCATGTCCAACCCAACATTGGAAGTGATTGACATAAAAGCCGTGGCTGAGATTGTGCATTCGGTTGACGCGCAACTGATTGTGGACAATGTGTTTGTCACGCCGGTTTTTCAGCGCTCAATGGAACTTGGGGCAGATGTGGTGGTTTATTCTGCCACCAAACATATCGATGGGCAGGGCCGGTGTCTGGGTGGCGTTGTTCTGGGCAACAAGGATTTTATCCGCGGGCCGTTTGAAGCCTATACAAAACATACAGGTGGGGCACTAAGCCCGTTTAACGCTTGGGTGATGCTTAAATCGCTTGAAACCATTGATTTACGCTGTCGGGCGCAGGCAGATTCGGCTCTGATCATTGCTAAAGCGCTGGAAAACCACCCAAAACTGTCCAATGTTATTTTTCCGGGATTGGCGAGCCACCCACAATATGCTTTGGTTCAGAAACAAATGCAGGCAGGCGGCACCGTTATTTCGATTGATCTTTTGCAGGGAAAACAAGCGGCATTTGAATTTTTGAACCGGTTGCAGATTATGTTGATTTCCAACAATCTGGCCGACGCCAAAAGCATTGCCACCCATCCCGCCACAACCACGCATCAGCGTTTGACCCCTGAACAGCGCGAATCATTGGGAATTTCTGACGGCTTGGTGCGGCTTTCAATTGGTTTAGAAGACCCAGATGACTTGGTCGCAGATATTCTTAATGCGCTCAATTAACGTGTTATTGTTTATTTCTCGCACATTTGACCGTCATTAATGGTTTGGTAACCTTTGCCTAACACTTTGGTTAGCCAGAACATCTGTGACGATTGAATGGTTTTAGTTTTCCAAATAATAACTATGTAATGGAACAGCGGCAGAAATTGTCGAAAGGGGATGCTATGAATGTAATTGAAAAACTGGTCAATGTTGACACTGGCTCTGACCGCCCCAGCCGTGCAGAAGCAGAGGCAGCCGTGCGGACATTGCTGCGCTTTGCGGGCGAGGACCCAACCCGCGAAGGCTTATTGGACACCCCCAAACGGGTGACCAAAGCGTATGGCGATTGGTTTCGGGGTTACGGTGAAGACCCAGCCGAAATGCTGCAACGCACGTTTTCCGAAGTTGAGGGTTATGACGAAATGATTGTGCTTTCGGGCATTCGGTTTGAGAGTTTTTGTGAACATCACATGGCCCCGATCATCGGGGTTGCCCATGTTGGCTATATTCCCACCGACCGCGTTGTTGGTATTTCCAAATTGGCACGTGTTGTTGATACTTTTGCCAAGCGCCTTCAGGTGCAGGAAAAAATGAACGCCCAAATTGCCAATACATTGTTTGAGGTGCTGCGCCCGCGCGGTGTGGCGGTGATGCTTGAAGGTGAACACCACTGCATGTCAACGCGCGGCGTGCATAAACCGGGTGTCAATATGCTGACCCGTAAAATGCTTGGCGTTTTCAAAGAAGATCCTTTGCTTCGCAAGGAATTTATGGATAACGTAGCGCGCTCAAACAGCGCGTCCTGATGGTCATCTGACTTTTTGGTCTGGCTGGGGGTCAATCCGGGTCAAAAAGGAAATGTTATGACAAAGTCAAATGTCTCAATTTCGCTGAATGCACAATGCTGAAAGAATTAGACAGGTGACGATAAAGTTTTTTCAAGCAGGTTTTTTGGCCATTTTTCTTGCTGCAAGTGTGGGTAATGCCCAAGAAAGCCCTGTGGCGCTTTTGCAACCAACGGGTCAGGAACAATCGTTTCGGGGATATTTGAGCAGCTATAGTTTTTGGGACAATGAACTCAGCGGAGCAGCCGCGCTTTCACACCCGCAGCGGCGCGAATTCGCTGGCGGTGTTGGCACTTATTCAAACCCTGTCACACTGGCAGTTGGCCATGTTTTGCAAGGTAGCGAAGCCATACTCGATTTTCCGGCCGGCACACGGTTTTACCTGCCACGCCTGCGTAAATACGCTATTTCCGAAGACATTTGCCGTGATGCAGATGACAGCCAAGCCAGTGCTTGCCATTTCGGCAAAAATGGCTTGCCTTGGCTTTACATTTATATTGATGGCAATGGCATGCGCGATGAAACCACTAATTGCGCCAGAAAAATAACCGGCATCCAGACTTTTGTCATGGACCCCGGCCCGAATTATTCGGTGGTGGTGGGGGAAATTACCCAAAGTGGGTGCAACACGTTCCCCGATTTGTAACCGCTTGACAGCAAGCCTTGCAAAAGCCAAGCCTGTGACATGTTAGATTTCCGACCTGTGGCCTATGTTATTGGCCTGCTGATTGCTGCGCTTGGCACCACAATGCTAGTGCCGTTTGCTGCCGATATTCTGGCTGGCAACGGCCAAGGCGATACTTTTGCCAGTGCTGCATTGCTGACTATTTTAACAGGCGGTGTTGTGGCGCTGGCCAGTGCCAATTCGCGCACTGGCGCGCTGACCCTGCAACAAACCTTTTTACTGACGGTGGGATCATGGCTGGTATTGCCGTTTTTCGGGGCGTTGCCTTTTGTCATCGGTGCCCCCGATGCCAGCTATACCGATGCTTTTTTTGAGGCAATGTCCGGCCTGACCACCACAGGTTCAACCACCTTTACCGGTCTGGACGAAATGCCGGTTGGCACGCTGCTGTGGCGCAGCCTGCTGCAATGGTTTGGCGGGGTTGGTATTATTGTCGTGGCCATGGCCTTTTTGCCAACTCTAAAGGTTGGCGGCATGCAGATTTTCCGGTCCGAAGGGTTTGATACTTTTGGTAAAATCCTGCCCCGCGCTGGCGAAATTGCCACCCAGATTTCGGTTATTTACCTAAGCCTGACTGCGGCGTGTTATCTGGCATATGTTAGCGTTGGTATGGGCAGTTTTGATGCCTTGAACCATGCATTAACCACCTTGGCCACCGGCGGATTTTCCAACACTGATGCATCTTTTGCGGCCTATCGTGGCCCCGCCGAATATGTGGCGGCGGTGTTTATGATATTGGCCAGTCTGCCTTTTGTGCGGTATGTTCAGTTGCTGGCAGGCACCGCAAAACCGATGTGGCGAGACAGCCAGATCCGTAGCTTTTTGATCGTTTTGTTTGCCATCATTCTGATGATGGTGCTCTATCGGCTTTATGCTAATGGTGACCCGGTCTCGGCTTCGTTCCGCTCTACCTTTTTTAATGTGACATCCATCATGACCGGCACTGGTTATGCGTCCGAGGATTACCAGCTTTGGGGTGCATTTCCGGTCACCATGTTCTTTTTAATGGGGCTGATTGGCGGTTGCGCGGGCTCTACGTGTTGTTCGATCAAAATATTCCGGTTCCAGTTGTTGTTTGCCTCGATCAAGGGACAGATAAAGCGGGTTCACAGCCCCAACGGTGTTTTTGGCTTGCGCTATGAGGGGCGGCCGGTGGGCGATGATGTGCTTTCCTCGGTGATGGCATTTTTTGTGATGTTTATGTTGACCTTGGCGGTGCTGTCTGTGGTGCTGGCAATGATGGGGCTGGACACCATCACCGCAGTTTCAGGAGCAGCTACTGCTTTGGCAAATATCGGGCCGGGGTTAGGGCCGATCATTGGCCCTTCGGGAAATTTTGCTGATCTTGGCCCGGCCACCAAATGGGTGTTGGCTTTTGCGATGCTGATTGGGCGGCTGGAACTGATGGCGGTTTATGTGTTGTTTACCGTTAATTTTTGGAGGCCATGATGGGAAACACGCTTGACCCTGACAATTGGTCGGATTTTTGCAAAACCGCCCATAAAATGCTGGATGCGGCTTTGGACAAGATGCAGGGCGCGTCAAGCGGCCGCGTTTGGAACCCGCCTGACGCCGCGTTGAAATCCAGTTTTGACGTGGTATTACCTGTGGAGGGGCGCGGGATAGAGGCGACGCAAAAACAGATCGAAAAGCTGTTGCCTTATGGCGTTGGCAACACCCATCCACGGTTTTTTGGCTGGGTGCATGGGGCGGGCTCAACCAGCGGGCTGATCGCGGATATTGCTGCGGCGGCGATGAATGCCAACCTTGGCGGGCGCGACCACGGTGCGATGTATGTGGAAAAACAAGTGGTTGCGTGGTGTCGGGAAATGTTTAAATTTCCGGATACGTCCAGCGGCTTGGTGGTTTCAGGCACGTCTATGGCAACTATTATAGCCTTAAAAGTGGCACGGGATAGCCATTCCGGCAAGGGTCAAAAGGTCGGATATACCTCAGCTCAGGCACATTCCTGTGTGGCGCGGGCGTTTGATCTGCTTGGGTTGGGTCGCGATTCCTTGCGGCTAATTCCGGTGAATGACGCTTTTGAGATGGATATTGCGGCCCTGCAATCTGC
>QIGK01000120.1 GCA_003228875.1 Rhodobacterales bacterium | reverse complement strand
ACATAAGCCTGCAAACCTGGGTGAAACTCCATGCCGATTAGCCGATAAAGGTCCCATTGCATCCAGCCTATTAGAATAATTGTGGCGTGGACAAATGCCAGAATAACGCCATAAATGCCAAATTCTCGACGCCACGGAATAAGGCGTTTTGCTTTTGACCACAATCTTGCCAATGGTCCGATCATCATGGAAAACGCAATCAAAACAAGCGACGCATCCCCCACGGCACGGTTCCATTTGTGCATCGGCGACCACTGCGCCCTAGATTCAAGAAAACCATAAACCATTATTGCACCAATAATCAAAACGAACAGATGCCGTAATTTCCAGTCAAAAGGTTTGCGTGTCATTCTTGCCTCCAAGCAGCCATGCCCAAAAATCAGGGTCACCACGTTTGACCAGCGCGGGCCGCAAAATAGAAATCAACTTTGCGTGAAAATTGTATCGCTTTGTCTCAAAGCGCAGTTGGCGCGACAATACCCCTAGCGCTGGTCGTAATACAAGCCCACAACGTGCTCCGCCTCGGCGAAAAACAGCCAACGGGCCGCGAATAACCCAGCGACATGCAAAACAATCGCCAATGCAGCAATGATATGCCCCGCGTCCAGTGCCAAAATCAAGGTCGCAGGAATGATCGCCATCAAAGCAATTGAAATCACCCGCAATTTGGCTGAATGTTTGCGCCCGACTATGTGGATCATTTCTTTCATCAGGTAATTGGTGCCCGAATGGGGCTTTTCCAATAGACGAACCTTGCCCAGCGCCGACAGGCCGGTGGCGGTTTCAATTGTGTGGCCTGCCTTGGCAAAGGCATAGTCACCCTGCTTCCATGCCAGCACCTGAACAACTGCGAGAATGGCCAGCAAAGCACCAGCAGCTTGCATTTGTGCTGCTAACAATGCGCCGCCCGCTGCTGAATATATCAGGAACAAAAGCAAGGTTGACGAGACGTTCCAGCGCGGCACGGTTTTCATCTGGGCATAGATCATCGAGGTGGTGAAAATCGTCCCCGCGGCCAAGGCAGATGATAGCCAGCCAAGGGCGGCGATGCGTATATCAAGGAATGCCCAAAGGCAGGCATAAATGAAAAAAGTGATCAAAGTCAGCACTGCCAAAATGCCTTCGCGTGACAGCCAACTGGTTTTCCATTGGCTAAACGCCCGCCAGGCGCGTTGCGGGTTACCAAGGTGGAAGGTTGACGCAAGCAGACCAATAGTGGCGAGACCCAAGCCCAGCGTTGCAAATACTGCAACCACGATCATGCCATTAACGGCTGGCAGGCCAAAGCCCATCCAGAAAATCAGGCCAAACCCAAGCCCTGACAGGCTGGTGAAAATTATAACTGAAGGTGCCGGATGCATCAGAGCCGCTCCAATGTGCGATCAAGCCAGCCGATAAAACCGCCGGCTGTTTCGTCTTGCGCCATGAGCGGCCCCAGAACATCAAGTTCTGGCGTGATGTCAGCCTTGGGCCGAGGCGGGAGGTATTTGTTGACGGGTTTGGTGCCGATGGCAGGCATCAGGTCCATGCCGCCGCGTGCGGCTGACAGGATGGAAACGTTTGAGGTCGGATCAGCAAAATCACCAAAATGCCGAGCGCCTGCGGGGCAGGTTTTTACGCAGGATGGCACGCGATCTTCTTCGGGGATGTTTTCATTGTAAATCCGGTCGACGCAGAGGGTGCATTTTTTCATTACGCCCTCAACCTTGTCCATCTCGCGTGCACCGTATGGGCAGGCCCATGCGCATAGCCCGCAACCGATGCAGTGGTCTTCGTTGACCAGCACAATGCCGTCTTCCTCGCGTTTGTAACTGGCTCCTGTCGGGCAAACCGTAACACAAGGCGCGTCTTCGCAATGCAGGCAGGATTTGGGGAAATGCACGGTTTGGGCTGAGCAGCCCTCTTGTTTAGCCTCAAATGTATGCACACGGTTTAAGAACGAACCATCAGGGTCTGCGCCATATGCATCAACGTCTGACAAGGGTGCACCGTAAGATGTTGTGTTCCATTCCTTGCAGGAAATCACGCAGGCATGGCAGCCAACACAGGTGTCGAGATCAATCACTAGGCCAAGTTTTTTCTTGGTGAATGTTGGCAGCTGGGTCATGATCATTCCTTCCCGTAGGAAACAGTTTTCGGGCCAACGCCAACTGGCGAGGCTTGGGCCGGAATGTCGGGTTGGGTTTGGATAAAGTTAGGTGGCGGCACCCGCTTTATTTTGACCCGCAGGTCAAACCACGCGGCTTGGCCGGTGACCGGATCGGAATTGGCCCAGCGCATGCCGTCGCCTTTGGAGGGCAGCAGTTCGTGAATCAGATGGTTGAGCAGGAAGCCCTTAGTGGCCTCCGGCGCGTCTTCCGACAACGCCCAAGCACCCTTGCGTTTACCAATCGCGTTCCATGTCCAGATGGTTTTGCCGTTCAGGGCATCCATGCGCACAACGGGGACTTCGATTTCACCGTGAACCGATGTGACAACCGCCCAGTCATCGTCAGCAAAGCTGTGTTCTTCCCATAGCTCACCGGAAATAAACATAGGGTTAGTGCCGTGGATTTGGCGCAGCCACGCGTTCTGGCTGCCCCATGAATGATACATGGCCATCGGGCGCTGGGTTAGCGCGTGAATCGGGTATTCTTCATTGCTGACAATGCTTTGCTCAAACGGTTCATACCAGATCGGCAGTGGGTCCATTGTAGCGCTAAGCTGCGCGCGCAGATGATCGGGCGGCTGAAGCGCGCCTTTACCGTCAGCCGCGTTGCGGAATTTTTGCAGGATTTCTTGGTAGACGGTGAAAACATAGGGCATTTCGACGTCAAAAATGCCAATCTCTACTGCCCATTCCTGATAACCTTTGTTCCATGGTTTGAAATAGGCGTTTTCGGGGTCGATATGGTCAATCCAGAAACCGCCATTATCTATGTAAGCTTGTATCTGGTTCGGGTTCGGTTCACCCCGACCCTTGCCCTTGCCATCCTTGCCACGGAAACCCGCCAACGGACCAACCCCCGGGCGGCGCTGGTGGTTGGTGATATAGTCGGCGTAATCTTTATAAATCGCTGAGCCGTCCTCATTGGTCATGCCCGGCAATCCGAGTTTGACGCCAAGCTGGATCAACGCGGTTTGAAAGCCTCGCACATCACGATCAGGCTCAACCACTGGCCAGCGGATGCTGTCTGCGGCGGCGTCGGCCTCGCTGATTGGGCGGTCGAGCAGGCTGATACAATCATGGCGTTCGAGGTATGTGGTGTCGGGTAGGATAAGGTCCGCAAATGCCACCATTTCCGAGCTATACGCATCGGAATAAATAATATGCGGGATGACATATTCACCGTTTTCATCCTTGTCGCGCAGCATATCCATAACCCCTGAGGTGTTCATCGAGGAGTTCCACGCCATGTTGGCCATATACATAAACAGCGTGTCGATTTTATAGGGATCCCCAGCATGGGCGTTGGAAATCACCATATGCATCATGCCGTGGGCGCTCAGCGGATTTTCCCAAGTAAACGCTTTGTCAATGCGTTTGGTATTTCCCTGCTCATCAATACACAGGTCTTCCGGCCCGCGCGGATAACCCAGATGTGGGCCGTTTAATGGCTTGCCGGGGGTGACCGTGTGGTGCGGCTTTGGGTGGCCCTCAACCGGTTTCGGGTATGGCGGCTTGAAGCGCATCCCACCAGGACATTCAACCGAGCCAAGCAGGATTTGCAGCATGTGTAATGCGCGGGCGGTTTGAAAACCGTTGGAATGGGCAGAGATGCCGCGCATGGCGTGAAACGACACCGGACGGCCGATCATTTTGCTGTGCTTTTCGCCCTTAAAGTCGGTCCACGGAATGTCGAGGGTAATTTCCTCCTCAAACGCCACCCGCGCCAGTTCTGCCGCGATTTTGCGAATACGATCCGCCGGAATCCCACAGCGTTCGGCCACGGCATCGGGGGTGTATTCATCGGTCATATATTTGTCAGCCATGATCTGAAACGCTGGTTTGCAGGTCACGCCATCAACCGTTTGATCACCGTGCAGAGCCGGTTTTACATCCTTGGTATCCCATGGGACTGCAACACCCGCCACCCGGTCCCAGACCATTTCCTTGCCATTTTCATCGCGGATCATCAGGCCGGATTCATCGCTGGCATTGTCGGTATTCACCAGAAACGGCAGGTTTGTGTATCGGATCAGATAATCCAGATCGACCTTGCCAGCGCGCAGTAATTCATGCACCAGCGCCAGAATAAACAGCCCATCGGTGCCGGGTGTAATCCCCACCCATTCATCAGCAATGGCATTATAGCCAGAGCGCACAGGGTTGACGCCAATTACTTTGGCCCCGCGTGCTTTCAACTTGCCTAGACCGATTTTGATAGGGTTTGAATCGTGATCCTCAGCCACGCCAAAAATCATAAACAGTTTGGTGCGGTCCCAATCCGGCGTGCCAAATTCCCAGAACGCGCCGCCCATCGTATAGATGCCGCCCGCCGCCATGTTGACCGAACAAAACCCGCCATGGGCCGCATAATTCGGGGTGCCAAATTGCTGCGCCCACCAGCTTGTCAGAGATTGGGACTGATCCCGCCCTGTGAAAAAAGCCAGCTTTTCCGGCGCGGTTTCACGGATGGGTTTTAGCCAGCCAGCGGCGATCTCAAACGCCTCATCCCATGAAATATCCTCAAACTTACCCTCGCCACGTTCTCCAACCCGTTTCATCGGGTTGTTTAGCCGCGCCGGAGAATAATGCTGCATTATGCCAGCCGAGCCTTTGGCACAAAGCACGCCTTTGTTGACCGGATGATCCTTGTTGCCTTCGATATATTTGATCTTGCCGTCCTTGATATGAACATCAATCCCGCAACGACAGGCGCACATGTAACAGGTTGTCTGGCGGATTTCGTCGCTGACTTCGGGCGAGGTGTCCAATAGCGGCTGGTGGTGTTTGGTCATAACGTCCCCGAATCTTTTTGCCGGATTGAACAGGCTTTAGCCACCCTGCATAATACATTCCAAAAATGCAATCCATAGGAATGTTTGTTGTCACCTTGCCACATCGGTCGGCATAGCCCCGCCTAAGGGAATCCAGCACTGTAGATTTCAACCTTTCCGCTTGTTAGGTTTTGGATTTGCGAAAGAAATTGGTATGAAAAGAATTATTTTTGCAATCAGTTGTTTAATCTCCAGCCCCGCCTTTGCTACGCAAGACTGCCTTATCGGCAGTTGGACGCCAGATTTTCAGGTCATGGAACAACAATTCAGTGCAGCAGCACAGGCGCAACGGGTTTCGATATCCGGAGGCATGGTAATGACCATCGCTGCTGACCAAAGCGGCACCTATCTGGCCGATGACCTGATTTTTGCGATTGAAAATGAGGGCATGCCAAAGACCACCGTTTCCGTGAACGGCTCTGGCAGTTTCAGCGCCATTGCAGATGCCGGGAATTTTGAATTCATCATGGGTGATTTTACCTATGCTGCGGTGGCCACCGTTGACTTGGCAGGATCACCGATAACAATTGACATCCCCTTTACCGAGGAAATGGCCCCGATGGGCGGACAGGCAACCGGTGCCTATACCTGCAACGCCACAACCCTTGAATTTATGATCAACGGCGAAAGCGGGCAATCACGTATGGTTAACCTCTGGTACCGCCAGTAATATCAACTATTCCTATTCCATTTCAGTAAAACCTGTTGGGCGTTGTGCTTGGCCAATTGTTCGAACTGAGCCAAATATTCCCACGCCGCTTGATCAACATTAACGGAACCAATAATATCGCCGCCATTGTCGATATAAATGCCCATTTCTGCCCGAGAATTCACCAGATAATCATAGGTATCCAGCCTTGCCTACGGCAATTCGGAGCAGCGGCCAAGGGTTTGACCTATTCAATCAACCCAACACGGCGGCGGATGTCTTCATCCCTAAGGGCAATTTCCTGCCCTGCAAGTTCATGGGAAGCACCCCCCGCCAGCCATGCAATGGCACGGGCAGGCCATTCCGGCGGGATATGCACATTCGGGTCCATCTGGCTAACAGGGTTAATGCCCGACGCCTTTATGCGCACCTGCATATCGGTCATCACCGTGCCGGGGGAAAGGCCAACCACATCAACAATATCGCCATTTTCAAGATGGGCCATTTTGGTCAGCATGGCAGCCCCTGCCTTGGCGGCGCAATAATGGCTCCAACCTTCCAGCGGGGCATGGGCCGCTCCGCTGGAAATATTTATGATTGTGCCAAAGCCCTGTTCCAGCATGGTCGGCAGCACGGCGCGAAGCCCGTAATAAACCGCGTTCAGATTAACCTCGACGGTTTTGGCCCACAGGCCCGGGTCGCTATCGGTAATGCGTTTGATCGGATCAATAACGCCGGCATTACTAACCAATATATCCACACGTCCAAAGGCATCAATGCAGCGCCGCACCACGATTTCGACCCCGAAATAACGTGATACATCCGATGCCAGAAATTCCGCCTTGCCACCCGCTGTGCGAATATCGGTGGTGATTTTTTCGATCTCATCCCGAGACCGCGCGGTCAGAAATACCGACGCGCCTTGCGTTGCAAATTCGCGCGCGGTTGCCGCGCCAATGCCACGGCTGGCGCCGGTAATAATGGCTATTTTTCCGGTCAAGTCTGTCATGTTAATCCCAGTTCGTTTTGCAATTTTTTGGTAAGCTTTGCGGTAATGATTTCATGCGCCGCAACAATATGTTTTTCGAATTCATCGCGCGACAAGGCATCCGGCTTTTCCATCTGCACCCATTTGGCCCGCGCCAGATAAGGGGCTGGAATGATATCCGGCATTTGCGGCAGGATTTCAAACGCCAGATCAGAGCATTTGAACGAAAATTTCGGCCCCTCGCCCTGCCCCCAGCGTGAACAGACGGCAAATATCTTGCCGCCAACTTTCCAAACCGAGGCATTGCCCCATTGGATCACGTTGGTTGTGGCCAGCAAGCCAGCACAAAACTTGTCAAATTCAATCCGTGTCATGGCGGCAGACTAAGCGCATATTTCCCGAGTTTCTAGCCAAATTCTGTCACATCAATTGGTTCATAACTTTCCCATTGATAAGATGCAGTCACCCGTCGCGCCGCATACAATTCCCTGCCGTTTGAGCGCACATTGATGATACCCGAAAGCTTTTTAATAAATCGGGTGCGTGCCTCTCGGTTTAGCAAACTATCTGAATATCGCAGGCTTGGGTCGGCATCATGCGCCGTTTCTGGCAGTATAATTGGGTTTGATCGGTCTATCCCAAATGTCGCAGCAATTTCTGTGGAAAACAGCAAGTGCTGCTCAGAACGCCCTGCACGACCCAGCGCCCCCAGAAAACTGGCGCGCGGGTGGCCGTGATCAGGCGAATCTCCAGATGAAACCACCGAAATCAACGGCCGCACGGCCCGCAAAAACGGATAATGGAATTCATGGCTGCCATGATGGGGGGATTTTAGCACATGGCTGTCAAACCGCAGCCCCGCTCCGGGCTGTTCCATCTGGTGTTTGCCGCCTTGAATATTTATGTCACCTGAAAACATGAACCTTGTGTGGTTATACACCAGCCGAAACATCAAAGAATGACCGTTTATGGTATGGGAATGGCTGTTGAACCACTCAAAAGTGCCATCGGGTTCGCGGCGTGGTCCGACAATTTCAATGGCTATATCCGGGTCGCCGATGTCCAAGGGTGCCATGTTGTTTTGCAAAGCCCGATAGCTGGCTCCTTGGGCTTTGACTGCATCGGTCCACGCGCGAAAAGTTCGGGTCAGGTCTTGGCCGTTCAGATCTTCAAGCGTGTCATGGCTGGTTAGCAAAATATCGTTTTCTACCTGCCCAAGTTTCTGGTTAAAGCCGCTAGAATATTGCCCCAACCCGTTATGCCAGACATTTTTGACGGTGATTTTGTCGTGCAGCAATATCGGGATTAACCCTTTGACATGGTCTTGGTCCGCATGGCTAAGAAACAGGTGGTCAATGGTCAGTGTATTGCCGTCACGATCCAGCCGGTATTTCCAGATCAGGAATTCAGCGGTTGAATTGGTGATGCCGCCATCCACCAGAATTTTGGTATTGTTTGGCGTCACAATAAACGCCGCATCGCCTTGCCCGACATCCAGAAAGTAAGTTTCAAGTGCCCGATTATCCATCAGGGCGGGGCCGGAGGCATAACGTTTTAATGCACCTATGCGGCCACGATATTTAACTTTGACATAGCCCGCGCCTTTAAAGGACGCGCCAGTCATGGTTTCAATCTCGTCGCTGTAAATCAAGACCAGCGAGGTTTCATCCCCGTCTTGCATAAAATAAAATCGCTGGGTCTTTTTATTGCTGTATTTGACTGGCATGGCACACCTCATAAGGGAAAGCTGACAAAGGCATGATACCTGAAATTAAACCAGTTGGCGATTATTTTTGCGAAGGAGCGGTTGTCCATTGCTCATCCAACGCTTAGTTTGCTTATTAGACCGGTGGCACATCCGGTTCAATTTTTCGGCATGGCGACAGGATTAGTATGACACAGCTTGAAACTCTTTCGCAGGCCATTCTGGATGCCGCCAAAGCAGCAGGTGCAGATGCCGCCGACGCGATTGTTGTTTCGGGCGACAGCCTGTCGATCGAAGTGGCCAACGCCACGCTTGAACACGCGGAACGCTCTGAGGGGCTAGATCTGGGGTTGCGGGTGATGATTGGCCAGCGCCAAGCCTGTGTTTCGGTTTCCGATACCCGCAGCGAAACCATTTCAGCAATGGCAGAACGTGCCGTGGCCATGGCGCGCGAAGCCCCCAAAGACCCCTATATCGGCTTGGCAGACCCTGATCAACTGGCGCAAACTTGGGATATAGCGGCGCTGGAACTGGCCGACCCTGCTGATGCGCCAAGCCCCGATGAATTAAAACAGGCGGCGCTGGAAGCCGAGACCGCGGCACAGGCTATTGCCGGCGTTGACAAAGTAGATTCTGCGGGCGCGGGATACAGCAATACCAGCATTCATCTGGCCACCAGCAATGGATTTTCGGGCGGTTATTCGCGGACATCCACGTCCATTTCAGCCGTGGCCATCACCGGCACTGGTCTGGAAATGGAGCGGGATTATAACGGCGAAGGGCGGGTTTTTACAGCAGATATGCCAAGCCCAGCAGAAATAGGCCGCATCGCCGGTGAACGTGCGGTGGCACGCAAAGGTGCCAAAAAACCGCCCACCGGTGCGTTTCCGGTTTTGTATGACGAACGCATTTCATCGGGGCTGATCGGGCATCTAGTTTCGGCCATAAACGGCAGCATGATCGCGCGCGGGTCAAGCTGGCTAAAGGATGCATTGGGCGAAATGGTGCTGCCCAATGGCATGGACCTGATCGAAGACCCGTCGCGTATCCGGGTCAGCGGCTCCAAACCGTTTGACGCCGAAGGGTTGCTGACCAAGCGCCGCGCGCTGGTTGAAAACGGCGTGTTACAGGGCTGGACGCTGGACCTTGCGACGGCGCGCAAATTAGGCATGCAAAGCACCGCCAGCGCGGCGCGCGGCACCTCGGCACCGCCGTCACCCAGTGTGGGCAATCTGACATTGACACCGGGCCGTAAAACCCGGGCTGATCTGATTTCCGATATGGGCACCGGGTTGATAATTACTTCGCTGATCGGTTCATCCATCAATGGCAACACCGGCGATTATTCGCGCGGCGCATCCGGTTTCTGGGTGGAAAACGGTGAAATCACCGGCCCAATTAATGAATGCACCGTTGCGGGCAATCTGCGTGACATGTTGGGGTCGATCATCGCGGCCAATGACGGGCACAGCCATCTTTCCCGCGTGATCCCCAGCCTGTTGGTTGAAAGCATGACCATTGCCGGCGCATGATCTTGACCTGCTGCGCGACGCAGCGCTGGCAGCAGGTGAAATCGCCAAAAAGTTTTTTCGCGCTGATCCTGAAATCTGGGACAAGGGAGACAATCAAGGCCCGGTGACCGAGGCTGATTTGTTGATCGACAAAATGCTGCACCATGATTTGCTGGCCGCGAGGCCGGATTATGGTTGGCTATCTGAGGAAACCGAAGATAACACGGATCGCCTGAACCATGAGCGGGTTTTCATTATTGATCCCATTGATGGCACGCGGGCGTTTATCAATGGCGAGCAAAGTTTTTCGCATTCCTTGGCAATTGCCGAAAAAGGTAAAATCATCGCAGCCGTGGTGCATTTGCCAATTCGCGAACAAACCTATGCAGCCAGTATTGATGCCGGGGCCACCTGCAACGGTGCGCCAATTGTGCCCAGTGCGGCGTCGAGCATTACCGGCGCAAAAATTCTGACCACAAAACCCAATTTGCAAGCCAAACACTGGTCAGGCGCTGTGCCCAATCTGGAACGCCATTTCCGGCCATCATTGGCTTTTCGGTTATGCCTTGTCGCTGATGGGCGTTTTGACGGAATGCTGACCCTGCGTGATACTTGGGAATGGGATGTTGCTGCTGGCGATCTGATTGTGTCAGAGGCTGGCGGCAGGGTCAGCGACCGCCAGAACCAGTCACCGCGATATAACAATGCAACCCCAATGCTGGACGGCATGATTGCCGCGCCAAAACCTGTTCATGCAGAAATCATGCGCGCCTTGATGCTGCCTTGAAAAACCGCTACCTGATCGGGGAACCCAATCAAAAAGGAACCCCGATGACCCAACGCCTGCATCTCGTATTCGGCGGAGAGCTGACCGACCCACAATCCAACACTTTCCGCGACCCAGAAAATATCGATGTTATCGGTATTTTTCCAAGCTATGATAAAGCCTTTGATGCATGGAAATCTGCGGCGCACCGCACTGTGGATAACGCCCATATGCGGTATTTTATTGCCCATATACACCGGCTCCGTGATGAGGAATCCGAAGCAGGCCCAACCGAGGAACTTGGCTGAATCGATGCAATCAACGCCTTCATCAACACCCGGTGTCGCATCGCGGCTGGCTGCCTTTTTGCGCGCCAGCCCATCGGCACCTGCTGCTTATGAAAAACGGCCCGAAGGCAAATTGGTCTGGTTGCATGTTCCCGATGACATGCCAACCGGACCGGTGCGGGAATTATGCCAAATGCTGTCGGAACAATTTGACGGGCTGCATTGTTTGATTACCGCAACCGACATCAGCAGATGGCAAAAATTTGACACGTTGACAGTTGTCCAGATACCCCCAGATCAAACCGCAGCCATCGACGGTTTTTATAATCATTGGATGCCCGATATGCTGTTATGGGCTGATCCGGTTATTCAGGCGCGTATCTTGCAAAAATATAAATCCGGAAATCGGCCGATGTTTTTGATAAACATGCCAGTGATTGACCTGTCGCGTCGCAGTTACCGCCGCAACATTGGCAATGTGCTTGGCCAGTTTGACCAAGCACAAGTGATCAGCAACGTTGCCGCCGAACGTCTGCAAAGTCTGGGCTTTCCGGCTGAAAAAATTGCTCAGGTATTGCCGATGTCGGAAATGGCCTGGCCTTTGCCAGATAACGAAGCCCGCAGGCGCGCCGTTGCCGAGGCACTGGGCCCGCGACCAGTCTGGTGCTGCGCGCATTTGAGGATGTCCGAACTGTCAATCATTTCAAACTGCCATCATCTGGCCCGAAAATCCTTTCCGACTGCAATGTTGATTTTGGTGCCCGCACTAAATGAGGACGTCAAAGAAATCATCCGAATATTAAGCGCAGAAGGCTGGCGCGTTTTGCGGGACGATACAGAAAAACCCATTGATCGCCAATGCGAAATTCTGGTGACAAATGGCCCTGAATCATTGGGGATATGGTATCGCCTTGCTTCGGTTTCAATTATGGGCGGGTCGCTGAATGGCCCCGCATCTTGTGACCCGTTTGAGGCAACCGCGTTGGGGTCAGCGGTCATTTGCGGGCTGATAACCTTTCCCCACGGGGCGCGGTATCGACAGCTTGCCAATGGCAATGCCTTGGCCCGTGTCGAAGACCTGAGCCAGTTGGGAAATTGCCTGACAAACACACTTGCGCCGGATAAATCAGCCCAATTGGCCACCGCCGCATGGACGGTAGGCAGCGAAGGCGTCGAAGCCCTTAGCCAGATTATCGAACTGGTTCAAAACGAATTACAACCGGAGCCAGCCTAATGCAGGCACCTCGATTTTGGCTGCATCCGCGCAATAAATCCGGTGTATTACCCATTATTTTAGCGCCCTTGGCTGCAATTTGGCGAATTCTTGGCCAACGACGACTTACAAAAGGACCACGGCAAAAAATACCAGTTCCAGTGATTTGTGTGGGCAATATCAATATCGGCGGCACTGGAAAAACCCCCACCACCCTGGCGCTGCAATCCTTGCTTAGCGAAAATGGCATTGATGCCCATGTCGTTTCTCGTGGCTATGGCGGCAGCGAAACAGGCCCATTGCAAGTGAATGAGCGCCTGCACAATGTGGCTCTGGTTGGGGATGAACCCTTGTTGATGGCGGCTTTTGGCCCTGTTTGGGTGGCCAAAGATCGGGCAGCGGGTGCCAAAGCAGCAGTCAAAGCCGGTGCACAAATGATATTGTTGGATGATGGGTTTCAAAACCCTTCTTTGCACCATGATTTGTCAATCGTGGTGGTTGACGCGGAAATCGGTTTTGGCAATGGCAATATTATTCCCGCTGGCCCGTTACGCGAACCCTTAAAATCTGGCCTTGAACGCGCAAACTTAATCATTTCAATCGGCGACCAGACCGCTCAGGCCAAACTTGGCCAGAATTGGCCGGAACTGGCTTTGACAAAACGCTTCACTGCACGCTTAAAACCTTTGACCACAGGGATGGACTGGCAAGGCCTGCGGGTCATTGCTTTTGCCGGTATTGGGCGGCCCGCCAAATTTTTTAATACGCTTAAGAAAGCAGGTGCCGAAATTATTTCAGCCCATGCTTTTGCTGACCATTCGGTTTACTCAACGGCGATTTTGCAAAGGTTGAGCAATGAAGCCAGCAAAAAAGCTGCGCAACTTGTGACCACTGAAAAAGATGCCATTCGCTTACCACAAGATTTCCGGCCCAAAGTGCTGGCCCTGCCGGTGCGCCTTGATATCGAAAATGCCGAAGAACTGTTGGCTTTAATCAAAAAGCCAACTTAATTGTGCAGACAAACAAACGCAGCAAATACCTCGCACCCTGTATCAACGACAATGCCCAGCAAAGTGAGGCCATGCCCAAAGCGCAGGCGGTTATTTACCTTAGCAAATATGCCGCCAAGCGCTGGAGACTGGCCTATTCAGCCAGTTTTTCATCCAGAATTTTCGCAAATGATGCGTAAGACATGTTTGGGGTCAGCTCTCCGTTGATCAGGAATGACGGGGTCGAGTTGATGTTGTCACGCGAAGCATTTTCCTGAAATGCCGCCACCAGCGCCTGAGCATTTTCAGAATCCTGCATACAGGCCAAAATTGTATCATCGTCTAGACCAGCCATCCGACCAATAGTCTGCAGGCCTGCGCCAATTTCGGCTTGTGTTGGTGCTCGCGACCATTCAGCCTGACGATCATACAGAATATCAGCAATACCAAAAAACCGTTCCTGCCCACCGCAACGCGCGACCAGATCAGCCCAAAGGCCCGGACCATCAAAATAAACCGGGCGATAGATAAACCGGATTTTACCGGTATCAATATAGTTTGCTTTTAATTGTGGCCAGACATCACGATGAAAATTTGCGCAATGCGGGCAGGTAAAGGATGCATATTCGATCACTGTAACCGCAGCGTCAGGGTTGCCAAGTTCAAATTCCTCGACCAGATTGTCAGTATTGGATGGCGCCACGTCTTGTGCAGATGCTATGCCTCCGGTTACGCTTGCGGCTGCCATGATTGCCAACAAAGCGCGGCGATCCAGTTCAAATGATTTGTTCATTGGTATTCCCTTTTTGATTCAATTATTCAAAAGCACGTTTTTACCCAGCTTTTCAAGTAGGTCACGTAAATGTGAATCAGCAACAAGCGAAATCTGCGTTTTTTGTTGTTTGACCTTACTTGGCTCAACAGTTTTTTGTGGGTCTGCAATATCAATTTCAAACGGTGTTGCCGGTTCTGCAAACCCGGTGCTGGCGGTCTGCGTAATACGAATTTCAGATATTGCGCTATAGCCATAACAGGCATTGACCCGTTCTTGAATGCGCGGCAATTGCATTTGCAATTCCGGCCCGTTAGCGCCCAGTGCCAGCACCGTCAGCTTGGCACCCAATCCATGGCGGGTATAAGAAATCTTAACCGGTTTGGCGATTTTGGCAACCGCCTCGCCAACAATTTCAGGCCATTGGGTCAGCAATCGCGCCTCGGCAAAGCCGCGTTTTTCCGATGCGCCGCGAATTCGCGCGTTCAGCAAACCACCCGCATGGACAAAACCACGCCTTCTGAATTTCGCCGGCTTTCGCACCATTATTCCTTTGCATAATATTCCCCCATGACTTTACCCCATTTTCAAGGTATTGCCAGCCCCATGAGCCCGAACAATCGCGTTAAACCAGCCCAAATCAGCGCAATGATATTGCCTTGGTATGATAGATTTGCCCGCACCCTGCCGTGGCGGTTACCGCCAAGCAACCAAAAGCGCGTTGATTTTCCCGACCCGTATAAAATCTGGCTTTCCGAGGTAATGCTACAGCAAACCCAAGTAATCACTGTGATCCGGTATTTTGAAAACTTCCTGTCCCGCTGGCCAACTGTGCATGATCTTGCCAATGCCAAAGATGCGGATGTGATGGCCCAGTGGGCAGGGCTTGGGTATTATGCAAGGGCGCGAAATCTGTTGAAAACCGCACGGATAGTCAGCAAGGAATATTCCGGCGCGTTTCCAGCAACCGAAACGGGTTTGCTTGGCTTGCCCGGTATCGGGGCTTACACCGCCGCTGCCATCGCTGCAATTGCGTTTGAACAAAAAACCACCGTTCTGGATGGCAATATCGAAAGGGTTATAGCGCGGCTATTTTTGGTAACATCGCCGCTTCCTGCCAGCAAACCGCAGTTACATGCCTTGGCAGCGCAAGCCACACCCGACCAGCGGCTTGGCGATTATGTGCAGGCATTGATGGACCTCGGTGCAACCATCTGCACGCCGCGCAAACCCATTTGCCCCAGTTGCCCATTGCAGTCGGCCTGCCAAGGTCACGCTGCCGGCATTGCCCAAGCTCTGCCCGCCAAACAGCCCAAAAAAGCCAAACCCACAAGAAATGGTATTGTATATTTTGTCTACACTGACGCAGGCCAAGTCCTGTTGGAAACCCGCCCCAGCAAAGGGTTATTGGGCGGAATGCAGGCATTGCCCACTTCTGAATGGGTCGTGGGCAAGCCAATGCCAGCGCCACCGGTTGTCGCCAGATGGCAGGCCTTACCCGACCAAGTCCGGCATGTTTTTACCCATTTCAACCTCGAACTGTCGGTGAAAATAGCAAAAATCGCAAACCCTGACCCAACGCAAAGCGGGTTTGTTGATTTTCCTGATCCGCAAATATTGCCATCGGTTATGCGTAAAGCCTATATATTAGGCTTGAAAAACATCTCAAATACGTCAAAATCCGGCAATAAAGCCAAAGGTATTCCATGCTCAACGCCCTGACCAAACCCTCGATTCAAAATGCCATTCCTTTCTGGGCTTCGATGGGGTTTGTGTTGGTCTGGCTGATTGCAGTTATTAATGGCGGTTGGTGGATCATTCTGATCCCGCTTTATTCATCTGGCGTCACAACATTGATTGATCATTTTCTTGGCCTAAGTACCCAAAATCTGGACCCTGCGGCGGATGATGAAGCATTGTTCTGGCATCGATTGGTAACCTTTGTCTGGGTGCCGGTTCAGATCTGTCTGGTGCTGGGCGCATTGATTGCGGTATTCTGGTTTGACCATCTTTCCACATTTGAAAGCGTTTTTCTGCTGCTTGCTACGGGGACGATAACCGGCGGTATCGGCATCACCTATGCCCATGAGCTCATTCATCAAAAGGATAAAAAAGAACGCTTGATGGGCGATATTCTTTTGGCAACGGTGTTATATGGCCATTTTCGTACCGAACATATTCTGGTGCATCATCGCTATATCGGCACACCGCGCGACGCGGTGACCGCGCGATATAATGAAAACCTATATCATTTTTTACCCCGCGCCTTGATCAGCAGTTTTAAGTCTGCTTGGCAGGTCGAGGCGGCCCGCCAAATCAAGCAGGGCAACGAAGTGGGGGATTGGTCAAACCCCTTCTGGCGATATGGTGCCGGCGCGGCGATTATGCTTTTTCTGGCAGCAGCAATCGGTGGCTGGGGTGGCATTGGTTTGTTTATTCTGCAAGCACTGGTCGCAATTCTATATCTGGAAATCATTGATTATATTGAGCATTACGGCTTGGTGCGCAAACATCTTGGCGATGGAAAATACGAAAATACCGCGCCGCGCCATTCATGGAATGCCAATCATAAATTCACCAATTGGTTGTTGATCAACCTGCAACGCCACTCCGATCATCATTACAAACCCGACCGGCGCTTTGCCTTGTTGCAGACCTTTGACAAAACCGAAGCGCCGCAATTACCTTATGGATATCCGCTTATGGCAATGATCGCCTGCAACCCACGCCGCTTTCGCCGTCTTATGAACCCTGAGGTTAAAAAATGGCGGGCAATGTATTATCCGGAGATCACTGACTGGACCCCCTACAAAGATGCCAGCACACCGATGCCACGCTAACCTGACAATTCGCTGACATTTCCTGTAAGCAATTTGTCGGATCGGATCAATTAGAGCTATATTCATCGGCCCAAAAGGCGCCGCATTTTATAACTTTATGAACAATTGTAATGACCGACACATCTTCAAGCTCCCTTGATCGCCGTAACATGCTGCGCCGCATCGGGTTAGTTGCTGCTGCATATTCCATTCCGGCGGTTACGACCCTGTCAATGGCCCAAGCTTCGAGCAAAAGTTCCTTTGCCTCGGGCGGCAGCAATTCCAGTGCATCTGTTTCCGGCGCTTCCAATTCTGGCCAAGCAATTCGGGCAGTTCTACGCACAGCATTGGAACTGACGCTTGAGAATGCTGATGATGGCGGATTGACGGTATCGCTTTGTTGGGATAATTGAAAACAGCTGGCAAAGACTGGCTATCGATTGGTTAAGACTGTGCGATGCCTGACAAAATTTCTGCTACTGCCAAAACAGTTGCAAATTCGGTCGACAAATTGGCGAGGCTCATTTGATGGACCTGCGCGGCGCTTAGGGCTTCGCCGTCAACGCCGATCTGGTCAAAAGCCCAGCAAGCATCTCGCGCCAAAATCGTGTCAAATCCAAGATTGCCAGCCATGCGGGTTGTGGTTTCAACACAATGGTTGGTGGTGGCCCCACAGATCACTAAACGGGTGATTTTTGCAACTTTAAGATCAGCCTCCAGCGAAGTGCCGATAAAACTGCTATTGACGGTTTTAATCAGTTGAGCCTCGCCCGCCCTTGGGGCCACAAATGCTTGGGCGGCGAAGCCGAGTTTTTGGGGTGCGAACAAGGATTCAGGGTTGCTTGAGCTGTGGCGAATGTGGAAAATCGCCTCACCAGACACCCTGAAAGCTGCCAAAAGCAAGGCAATATTTTGTTCAGCATCAGGGTTGTTGCGCTGATGACCCAGCGCCATGCGCTCATTAAATGCTTCTTGAACATCAATGATAAGCAGGGCGGTTTTGGTCATTGTTTTTCCTCAAGCTTTGGTTCATCCCACCTGACAATCCAGTTTTTGGATCGCCAGAAATGACCTTGAACAACAGGTTTTTGCTGCACTTTTCCGCCAAGATATTGGTAAAATGCAAGCGCTGCATCATTACCATCGGCCACAGCCAATTCAACAGTATTGCAATTTGCATCAGCAATATTTGCAAAGGCGCGGCGCATAAGTTGCCGCCCAATACCGCGGTTTTTTTGGTCCGGCGCGATATATAGATTTTGGACAACGCCAAGGGCCAGCGGTTTGTTGATGTGAAAATGCACAAAACCGACAAGATTGTCGCGGTCAATTGCGACATAGGTTTGGCTGTCTGGCGCCACTGTGCCAAGGGTGGCAGTCCAGTCATTGGTGCGTTGTTTAAGGTTGAGCTTGTCCAACGCTGATTGCGGGGCAATGCCTGCATAAGTAGCATGCCAAACCCGCGTGTGCAGCTTGGCAATTTTTATTGCATCCGCAGATATCGCCTGCCGGATCTCAAATGTCATTATTTCCCCAGACACCAGCGCATGATGGCTTTTTGGGCGTGCAAGCGGTTCTCGGCCTCATCAAAGACCACCGATTGCGCGGAATCCATTACCTCATTGGTGGCTTCTTCACCACGATGGGCGGGCAGGCAATGCATAAATAAAGCGTCCTTATTCGCCTGCGCCATCAGCTCGGCATTCACCTGATATGGCCGCAATTGGTTGTGGCGGCGTTCGCGTTTGGTTTGGCTGTCATGCATGGAAATCCATGTATCGGCGACCACAAGATCAGCACCCTTCACAGCGATGGCTGCATCTGGTTCCTGCGTCACACGCACACCTTGGTTGCGCGCCCAACCGACAAATTCGGGTTCAGGCGCAAGCGCATCCGGCCCTGTTATGGTCAGATCAAACCCGAACTTCCCCGCCGCGTGCAGGAAGCTGGCACAGACATTGTTGCCGTCGCCTGTCCAGACAACTTTTTTGCCTTTGATCGGCCCTGAATGTTCTTCAAACGTCATAACATCCGCCATGATCTGGCAAGGATGTGTTCGATCAGTCAAGCCATTGATGACCGGAACGGAGGCGTATTCAGCCATTTCCAACAACGTGGTTTCATCAAAGGTGCGGATCATGATCATGTCAACATAACGCGACAGAACCCGCGCCGTGTCAGCAATAGTTTCGCCGTGTCCAAGCTGCATATCGGACCCCGATAAAACCATGGTTTGCCCGCCCATCTGCCGCACACCCACATCAAAACTGACGCGGGTGCGGGTTGATGGTTTTTCGAAGATCAACGCAACCATGTGGTTTTTCAACGCTTGGTCCTCATCCGGTGTGCCTTTGGGCAAGCCGGCGCGAGCGTTTTTGATGCGTTTGGCATCGTCAATCATGCCCCGCAGGTCAGCGGCATCAGTTTTGTGAATGTCCAGGAAATGGTTCATAACCGGGCATCCAAAGCACTGGCTGCCTCTTCGATCCGCCACAATGCATCGTCAATTTCAAAGGTTTCCATGTTGAGCGGCGGCAAAAGGCGCACCACGTTATCAGCGGCAGGAACCATCAAGACCTTGGCATCATACCCCGCATGGACAACATCCATATTTGGCACTTTGCATTGCAGGGCCAGCATCAATCCTTCGCCGCGAACCCCGTCAAAAACCTTTGGATGGGTGGTGGCGATGCTTTCCAAACCTTGGCGCAGATGCCCAGCCAAGCGGCTGACATTTTCCAGAAATCCGGCTGACAGAATTTCAGTCATTACAGCGCAACCCACCGCACAAGCCAATGGATTGCCGCCATAAGTAGAACCATGTGTACCCGCCACCATACCAGAAGCTGCGTTTTCAGTCGCCACGCAAGCGCCCAATGGAAAGCCACCACCGATACCTTTGGCGATGGTCATGATGTCAGGGGTAATACCTGCCCATTCATGGGAAAACAGCTTGCCCGTCCGGCCCATGCCGCTCTGGATTTCATCAATCACCAGCAGCAGCCCTTTTTCATCACATATTTCGCGCAATATACGCATATCAGCACAAGGAAAGACACGAATTCCGCCTTCGCCCTGAATATGTTCCACCATCACAGCTGCTGTTTTATCATTGATTGCAGCGCGCACCGCATCAAGATCGGCAAAAGGCACCTGCACAAATCCGGGCAATAGCGGCCCAAATCCATCCACCATTTTTGGACTGGCGGATGCGGCTATGCCTGCGGATGAACGGCCATGAAAGGCACCTTGAAAAGTGATGATCTCCACCCGTTCTGGCATGCCTGAATGGCTGAAATGTTTGCGCACCATCTTAACAGCGCATTCAATCGCCTCGGTACCTGAATTGGTCATAAAAACCGTGTCAGCAAAAGTATTGTCAACGATCTTGGCAGCCAGCTCAGCTTGTTTGGGAATTTCATACAGATTTGAAGTATGCCACAAACGTCGACCCTGTGTTTCCAATGCGGCAATCAATGTCGGGTGCGCATGGCCCAAAGCACAGACGCCGATTCCGGCCCCCATGTCTAGGTAGCGGTCGCCGTTTGATGTTTCCAGCCAAGGGCCCTGACCTTTCTCAAAAGAATCAAAAGAAAGCGGTGCCCGCGCATATGTTGGCAAAACGGGGCTTATCACGTCGGTATCTCCATTTAACAAATTGAAATCGCCCGAACATCAGGCATATTTTGGTAAATGACGGAATGTTTGAAGGGAGTCAATGAATTGAGGCAGGTGGTCTTGTAACTCCTGCTTGGCAAAACTATTATAGAGCCTTGTTTGCAAATTGCCGGAGAATAAAATGGCTTGGACCGATGATCGCGTTGAGATCCTGAAAACCATGTGGGGTGAAGGCAAAAGCGCTAGCCAGATCGCAACCGAACTTGGTGGCGTCACCCGAAATGCGGTGATTGGTAAAGTGCATCGCCTTGGCCTGTCAAATCGTCCGACAAAAACCACCAAAGCCACCACTGCTGCTGCGCCCAAACCCGGTAAATCCGCAGCCAAGCCAAAGGTTGAAAAACCCGCATCAACTCCGGTTGGAAAACAGAAAAAAGAAGTGCCGGTGGTAAATATTCACCCGCCTATTCCTCGGCCTCGCCCGATTATCACAGCAGGCAAACCGCTGCCGCCACAGCGTTCGGCAAATGAAGTCAGCGCCGAAGCTTTAGCCAACGTCAAAAAAATAGAAGAAAAAGCCCGCAAGTTAAACTTGATGCAGCTGACGGAACGCACATGTAAATGGCCTATCGGCGACCCCGCAACCGAAGAATTCTGGTTCTGCGGCCATCCCGTAGACCCCGGAAAACCTTATTGCGAGACCCATGTTTCCGTGGCATTCCAACCCATGAGCAGCCGCCGCGATCGTCGCGCCAGCAGGTAACCGCGCGGCGCGGCCTATCGTTGTTTCAAAAAAGCATCTTCGGAAAAATACTGGTATGAATCCGCGTTATGCACCGCGCGGGCTGGAGATCTGCGGGCAAAATCGGAGCATACTCCGCGATTGTAACACAAATCATCCGTGCTGCCGACGGTATTATAATGGGACATTTCATGGATAATGGTGCCAGCTTGTGTGCCGGAATCAAATACTTCTTGAAAGTCGGATTCGCTTAGCACCGGCAAGTCGAAATAGTTCTGGCAGATGTAAATTGTTGTCGGGTCATTGGGAAAAACATTTGCGTATGTTGAGGAATTACAATTTTGTTCGCCATTCTGGGCGCAAAAATAGGTGATTTTACTGGTGCGGATATGGTTTTTTAAGGCAGCAACTGTAACGCGAACTTGTTTAGCGCGCACTGGGTCCCAGTTCCCGAACCATTGCTGATAAGCACCATTGCTTGAATTGATCGCAACTGTCGCTGCGGAAAGCGCGTCAAACGCCCCTGAAACGGCGCGCTCCAACGAGGCCTGCTGCGCTGGCGTGCAACGCACATATTGGGCTTTTGCTGCAGATGAAAACCCAAAGCAAATTAAAAAAACTGCAAAAATTTTTCTCATAAATCCTCCATAAACCAATGAATGCTATATAACCTCGATACTGGCCATGGTAATTTTCCCCTGAATAGAAGTTAAATCCAAGGGAAATCTTTAAGGTATGACACGAATATGATCAAATTTAGCCTAATTTGCAGCAATGACCATCGGTTTGACTCGTGGTTTGGGTCAAATGCTGATTTTGACAAATTAAAGAATCGCGATTTGGTTTCTTGTGTGGTTTGCGGTGTCGCAGATGTTAAAAAAGCCATTATGGCACCGCAGCTGCCTGCAAAAACCCGTTCTGAAGATTCTCCGCTTTTGGCGCCTGCGTCTGCTGCTGAACAAGCAGTGCGGGAATTGCGCGCTCGTATTGAAAAAAATGCTGTTGATGTTGGTACAAATTTTGCCACTGAAGCCCGTAAAATCCATGATGGTGATGCGCCGGAGCGTGCCATTTTTGGGCAAGCCAAACCCGAAGAAGCCCGCAGCCTGATCGAGGACGGCGTGCCGGTTTTACCGCTGCCATGGTCAACCAAGCGCACAAACTAGCGCGCAATCGCCCAACCAGATCACAAATGATTGACACAACCTTATCCTGCCTATCTTGTGACCGGATCGGATTTTATGCAAAAGGCAGGTTATGAAACGCTCTTTTATTGTTCTTTCCGCATTTGGCGTATTGTCTGCTTGCGGGGTGCTTGGCTTATTTGGCAATTCCTTACCGGACGCGCCACTAAACCAAACCGCTATTCCTGCATGGGATGGAAACCACATTCTTTGCAGCGAGGATGTGAGTTTTGCGATGGATTCAACTGACGCATTGCCGGAATTTGACGCGGATGAACGGTTGGGGTTTTGCATTCGGTCAATAAAATATCTGGAATTGCACCGCCAGTTTGGTGATAGAACCACTTATTTTGGTGTTGCCGCTGCTTTGACGGGCAGTTTGGCAGCAACCTATGCGCCTTTGGTTCGTCGTGCTTATTCGCCACCCACATGGGAATTTATGCAATCGGTTAACCTTGCGTTGGACGCCAATGTTGATGTTGCATCCGCAGCCTTGGCCGCAGGCGCGCGAGGCGGCCAAAACTTTACCCGCCGGACAATCGCAAATGGGCAAAATGATGTTCAAAGCCTGCTGGATGCATTGCAAGCAGAATCACCAGAAACTTATGCTCAGGTCATCGAAGACCTTTCCTCAACCTTGAACCCGACCAACCCCTTGTTGTTAAACGCGATCAACAGGAACCCGTTTTTTGCAGCATACGAGGCTTCGCTGGCTGGTATTCGCCAACAGGTTGGCGGCAATGTCGACTATTCGCAACTGGAGCACCGGCTGGAAATTGATGCCGCACTTGATTCATTGATATCAAATATCGCCCCCCATCCCGAAGCCACGCAATAAACCAATGGCAGCCTTGTTCCTTGTGACTCTGAGTAGTATGAAGCGCACAAACAAGGACATTTAGGACATTAAGCTATGCCAAGTCTGGTGATGAAATTTGGCGGCACTTCGGTTGCCGATCTTGAATGCATTCGCAATGCTGCCCGAAAGGTAAAGCAAGAGGTCGAAAACGGCTATGAGGTTATCGTTGTGGTTTCGGCAATGTCCGGTGAAACCAACAAGCTGGTAGGCTGGGTGAACGGGGCCGCGCAAGGCGATACCGCTGGCACGCCGGGGTTTTATGATGCACGGGAATATGATGCGATTGTTGCGTCAGGCGAATTGGTAACATCAGGCCTAATGGCAATTGTTTTGCAAGAAATGGAAGTGAATGCACGTTCTTGGCAGGGCTGGCAGGTGCCGGTCAACACAACGTCTGATCATGGTGCCGCGCGGATTGAGAGCATTCCCACCGAAAATCTTGATCAGAAATTCTCCGAAGGCATGCAAGTGGCTGTTATCGCCGGTTTTCAGGGGCTTGGCGATGATGGGCGAGTTACCACGCTTGGTCGCGGTGGCTCTGACACCACCGCTGTTGCCTTTGCTGCCGCGCTAAACGCAGATCGTTGCGATATTTATACCGATGTTGACGGTATTTATACCACCGACCCGCGCATCACCGGCAAAGCCCGCCGCCTAAAGAAAATCGCGTTTGAAGAAATGCTGGAAATGGCATCGCTGGGCGCAAAGGTTTTGCAGACCCGATCCGTAGAGCTGGCGATGCGTAACAATGTTCGCTTGCGGGTGTTATCGAGCTTTGAAGAAAATACTGAAAACGCAGGCACTCTTGTTTGCGCTGAGGAGGATATTATGGAATCCAATGTTGTAACCGGCGTCGCTTGTTCGCGCGACGAAGCCAAACTAACCCTGATTTCGGTGGCTGACCGCCCCGGTGTTGCGGCAGCTATTTTTACACCACTGGCTGAGGCGGGCGTGATTGTTGATATGATCGTGCAGAATATTTCCGAAGACGGTCGCACCGATATGACCTTTTCCTGCCCTGTATCTGATGTTCCACGCGCTGAAAAAGCCTTAATGGATGCCAAGGCACGCGGTGATTTCAATTTCCGCGAACTGGATAAAGACGTCAATGTTGCCAAGGTTTCTATTATTGGTATCGGCATGCGTTCCCACGCGGGTGTGGCGCAAAAGATGTTCAAAAATCTTGCGGATGACGGGGTGAATATCAAGGTTATCACCACTTCGGAAATTAAGGTTTCTGTGCTGGTAGATCGAAAATATATGGAACTTACTGTGCAGTCGTTGCATGATGCTTGAGCTGGAACGAACCACTTAAGGGAAATCATGTCGGACACGCGAGGGGTTGATTCCCGCACCCTGCTAAAAAGACTGCGCGACACCCTTGCTGAGGCTGGCGAAGGGCAGGAACGGCTTGACCGTGTCACCACCCTGATTGCTGGGTCAATGGATGCCGAAGTGTGCTCGATTTACCTGCGCCGTGATGAGAACACGCTGGAACTCTGTGCGACTGAGGGCTTAAACCCAGAATCTGTTCACCAAACCCGATTGCGTTTTGGCCAAGGTCTGGTTGGCCGCGTGGCCACAGCCGCTGCGCCGGTGAATGAACGCGACGCACCCAATGCGCGCGGTTTTCGATATATGCCCGAAACCGGCGAGGAGATTTTCAGCTCGTTCCTTGGCGTGCCAATTGAAAGGCTGGGAGAGGTGCTGGGGGTTTTGGTTGTGCAAAACGAAACCCCGCGCGACTATAATGATGACGAAGTTTACGGGTTGGAGGTGGTCGCAATGGTTATTGCCGAAATGACCGAACTCGGCGCTTTTACCACGCCCGGTGAAATGGCGATGGCCGCGCAACACACTTGGCCGTTTTTTACCCAAGGTGTGATCGGGCAGGAAGGCGTCGCTGAGGGTGTGGTTTTGTTGCACGAATCCCACGTTGTGATCGCCAACCCGATCGCTGATGACCCTGATATCGAAGACCAACGTCTGACCATAGCGCTGGATGCGCTTGTCTCGGAAATAGACGCGTTTCTAGCCAAGGATTTTGTCAGTTCCGACAAAGAACACCATGATGTAATGATCGCCTATCGGCTGTTTGCACAAGACAAAGGCTGGCGACGTCGGATGCGGGCCGGTATTGCCTCGGGCTTGGCGGCCGAAGTTGCGGTGGAAAAAGAACAAACCTCGACAAGGTCGCGCATGGCGCGGGTCACGGACCCGTATTTGCGTGAACGCCTGCATGATCTGGATGATCTGGCCAACCGGCTGTTGCGAATATTGCTGGGCCGCGAAGACGCCTCAGAACGCGGCATCCCAGAAAATGCCATTCTGGTGGCGCGTAACCTTGGCCCGGGCGAATTGCTGGATTATGGGCGTAAACTGATTGGCGTGGTGCTGGAGGAAGGCTCAGTTGGGTCGCATGCAGCAGTGGTGGCGCGCTCGCTTGCTATTCCGTTGATCATTCAGGCAAAACGTATCACCCGTGAGGCATTAAACGATGACCCCATTCTGATAGACGGTGATGTCGGGGTTGTGCATTTGCGCCCTGAAGAAAATGTCGCCACCGCGTTTCGTGAAAAAATGGCGATGCGGGCACAAGCACAGCAAGAATACTCGGCATTGCGCGACAAGCCTGCAAAAACGCTGGATGGCGTCACCATTTCAATGCAAATGAATGCGGGGTTGATGGTTGATCTGCCCAGTCTCGAAGTTTCTGGGGCCGAAGGTGTTGGCCTCTATCGCACCGAATTGCAATTTCTTGTGCGTTCGCGCATTCCGCGGCGCGGCGAATTGTCAAAACTTTATACCCGCGTGATGGATGCCGCCAATGGCAAGCCTGTGGTGTTTCGCACCCTTGATATTGGCTCTGACAAAGCCTTGCCCTATATGAAACGGAATGAGGAACCCAACCCGGCCATGGGGTGGCGCGCAATTCGCATCGGGCTGGATCGACCCGGGGTTATGCGCATGCAAATTCAGGCCCTGATCCGCGCTGCCAATGGCCGGCCCCTGAAAATTATGTTTCCGTTTATCGCCCAGTTTGATGAATTCCGTGAAGCCCGTAGCCGGTTTTTGGCAGAAATCGAAAAAGAAAAAAAACAGGGCCATGCCGTGCCTAGTGATCTGAAAATCGGGGCAATGCTGGAAACCCCCAGCCTTGCTTTTGCGCCTGACCAGTTTTTTGAAATGGCCGATTTTATTTCGATTGGCGGCAATGACCTGAAGCAGTTTTTCTTTGCGGCTGATCGTGAAAACGAAATGGTCCGGCGGCGTTATGACACCCTGAATGTCAGTTTTTTGACCTTTATCGAACAGATCGCAACACGTTGTGATAGCCTTAACACGCCGGTGTCCTTTTGTGGCGAAGACGCGGGTCGCCCCGTGGAAGCGTTGGCCTTTGCGGCCATGGGTATGCGAACTTTGTCCATGCGTCCGGCCTCGGTTGGCCCCGTCAAACATTTGTTACGGTCAGTTGATCTGGCAGAGGCACGCACCGTCATTGATACCGCACGCCGGTCAGGTCAACAATCTGTGCGCCCGGCGCTGATCAGCTGGCTGGCCAGCAATAATTACCCGTTTCGTGCCTGAAACCTGCTGATATGTTGACCCTAATTGGGTTGCGAAGCAGGGCCGTTGGCCTGCTCCAGCTGCTCAAATTCAGACAGCAACACAAATTTTTCGGCTTGGTCTATTTGGAATTGCGGGTCAAATGCTGTCATCATCGCATTGACCAATAGGTTTTGCAGCCATGTATGGCCAGTTTCGTTTTCTTTTGAAATGCTCCACCTGATTTCGTGGCGAATGGGTGGCGTATAAAAAGGTACTCCAGCATTAAACAGGTTTTCGCCACCAAGCGCGGATGTAAAGGATGAGCCGATATAAATCAGATCCGTCCCACCAATAAATCCGGCTATCGAAGCCGATGTAGGCGCGTAACCAACAATATTTCTAGGCGGATACCCATTTTCGCCCAAAATTTGGTCAATAAAGCCGGGCTGGGATTTCAAACTGCTAAGCACCACAAACCGGCTTTCGGAAAATGCTTTGATGGTATTAGGTGGCTTTCGGACATTGCCATCATAATAAACCCTCACCTGCAATGCTGGCGAAACAAATCTCCGAATTCCGCTATCCCCTTTGCTTTCAAACGGCAAGGCAAGAAAGTCGATGGCGTCATGGTGTCTTAGACTGGCTGGCAAGTCGTCTTTTTCTTGTTCGATAAACAGTTTTGCACGCCGCGTTTCCTTAAAAAATAATTTTGGGACGATTGCCACCATGGCTGAATACTGGAAACCTTTGGCAACAATTGTGAAACTGCGTTCAGTGCTAGCAGGGTCAAATATTTCTGGGACCGCCAGCTTTTCCAAGGACTCTATCTGAACCAAAAAAGTTTTGATAATCCGTTGGCCTTTGACCGTCGGAGACATTTTCCGTTTAGCGCTGACAAAAATCGGGTCGGAAAATATTTGCCTTAGCTTGTTTAAACGATAACTTGCTGTTGGTTGTGACACTCCGATGATTTGCGCGGCTTGCGAAATACTGCCGTGATTGGTAATCGCTTTTACCAAAAGCATATCCTGAACAGATATTTGGCTTAAATCGAATAATTCCATACCATGTATTTAATAAATTTAGATTTTCTATGCAATAAGTTTCTGCTATGAAGTTTATACCGCTCGGTCGATTAGAAATGCCGCCGTATTTCTTTCTGTTTAGGCCAAGCGCGGCTTAAGTGGTATATTGTGTAAAGGAACAGCCCGCTCCTGCAATGTGGCGGGCTGTTTTTTTGGCTGAACGCCTGATTTCAAGATTATTTTAGCATGGTAATATCGCGCCGCGGAAACAGGATTTCTATGTCGCTTTCCTTTAACGCGTCCCACAGCGCCAAATATGTATCGCCACGCACATTTGTTAACCCGGCGGACGGATCCCAAATCCAGAAACGCAGTTTCAGGTCAATTGGTAATCCCCCCAAATGGCTGTGTTGAAAATTAGGGTATGAATCCAAATTAAGCTATTGATATATATAGAACCCTGATTCAATCCTTCCAAAGGAGATTTGATCATGCGTTTTGACCTTACAGATGAAGAATGGGCTGTCATCGAGCCTTTGCTGCCGTGCCGTATTCGCGGGCCGGAGCGAGTTGATGACCGCAAGATATTAAACGGGATATTCTACATTTTGCGCACGGGTGCTCCGTGGCGCGACCTTCCCGAGCGCTATGGCCCGCGCACCACGGTTTATAACCGCTATGCTCGCTGGGCACGGCGGGGTGCTTGGCGCGATATATTCGAGGCATTAGCCCAGAATGGCGAGGATAGCTTGCTATTTATCGACGCTTCCATTGTCAAAGCGCACCGCGCGGCAACAGGCGCAAAAGGGGGAACTGGCGCAGGATATCCACTGCTCGGCAGGTGATTGCTTACAATCACCGAGAGAGGGGCGCTCACGCGGAGGCCACAGCAGCAAGGTCCACGCGGTTGTAAACGAAAAAGGCCAGTTAATACCGGCGGACAGGTGCATGACAGCCAAGCCATTCCGGCGTTGTTTGAACCGGATTTGAACGCCTCTCTGGCGATTGTAGCTGACAAAGCTTACGGCAGCAAAGCCATCCGCAAGCAGATGCGGACGAAGGCGCGTTGGTCGTAATCCCGTCCAAATCCAATGCCAAAATCCCGATCCGGCACGATCCAAACCTTTATGCCATGCGCAACGTGGTCGAGCGGTTTTTCTGCACCCTCTCAATGATTGCAGGAAATCACCTGCCGGGCAATGAATGAAGGATATGCGCAGACTGGCAACTCGATTTGAAAAACTCAGCCGGAATTTTCTCGCAATGCTACATTTATTTGCCATTAGGCAGTGGTGCAATTGTGTCCACAGCCTCGACAGATGTGGTCGCAGAAATTCGGGCCAGTCGTTAAGATGAATCGACCTATGTAAAGGACGATCAGAAATGACGAGGAGAACCCGATATTCGGCTGAGTTCAAGGCGCGTGTGGCGCTTGACGCAATTGGTGTCTGACGTCAGCACCTATGGAACAGATTTGCGGTATTGAATAAGGGAGGGTTTCTGTCTCATCGTAAGCTTCAAGGAGTGAAGATGAG
>QIGK01000102.1 GCA_003228875.1 Rhodobacterales bacterium | reverse complement strand
AATGCCTTCACGGCGGCACAGCTCGGCAATGCTGTCCTCGCCACGAAGACCATCAAGAACAATCCTGATCTTCTCCTCCGCCGAATACTGCGGCCAATGATAGCCCGCCCAGGTCCCGCGCGCCTCGGCCCAGATCGGCAGGCCGAGTTTGCTGAAATAAGCCACCTCGCGGGTTCGCACGCCGATGGCTTCCAAAGCATCCGCCAACCCCAAATCAAACAGTTCACGCACCGCATGGGGTTGCAGGTTTATACCCACCCCCAAAGATGTGATTTCCGGCACGGCCTCAAACACCTTGACTGGAATACCAAGCTGATGACAGGTCAGTGCAACGGCCAAACCGCTAATGCCACCCCCCGAAATGATCACAGTCATCGGCATTTCCTTTGTGAAATTTAACTTATACAAAACTTATACAAAACTTATGCAAAACTTATGGAAAAATTACAGTGAAAAATAGCCCCGATGATTGGTTTGAGCAGGCTTCAAAAACACCGGTCTGTGGCGTTGATGAGGCCGGTCGTGGCCCTTGGGCTGGGCCAGTGGTGGCCGGCGCGGTTATTCTTGATCTGACAAGAATTCCACACGGCGTTAACGATTCAAAAAAATTAACCGCACCACGTCGCGAGGCAATATTCGGAGAAATTATGGCAACCGCCAAAGTCGGGATTGGCATTGCCAGCGTTGCCGAAATAGATGAGATCAACATCCTGCAAGCCAGTTTTTTGGCGATGCGCCGCGCGGTTGCGGACCTGTCTGTTGATCCAGCTTTCGCGCTGATCGATGGCAATAAAATCCCGCCTGATCTGCCTTGCGCTGCAAAAGCCATCATCAAAGGCGACAGCCGTTCGGTGTCCATTGCCGCTGCCTCGATCATCGCCAAAGTCACCCGTGACCGGATTATGACGGCACTGGCCGCTGATTTTCCCGGATACGGCTGGGAGAAAAACAAAGGATACGGGGTTCCGGCCCATAAATCGGGCTTGGAGCACCTAGGGGTGACCCCACACCATAGAGTCTCGTTCAAACCTATCCACAAGATGTTGTGTGAAGAAAATAATATAACCTCTTGATTCTATTAGATATTGACGCCGAATCACTTTTGACTCATGTTAGTCATAATTAACGAACACCCATAGTTCGAGGCAGATATATGACTAAAGCAGACCAACAGGCGGGCGCGCAGGCGTTGCCGCTTGACCAGATATTATCTGGCGATTGTATCGCTGAGATGAACCGTCTTCCGGCGGATTCCATTGACCTTATTTTTGCAGATCCGCCTTATAACTTGCAGTTAAAGGGTGATTTGCATCGGCCGGACAACTCCAAAGTCGACGCTGTGGATGATGCATGGGACCAGTTTTCCAGCTTTGCGGCCTATGACAAATTCTCCCGCGACTGGCTAAAAGCGGCGCGGCGCGTTTTAAAGCCAAACGGCGCTTTGTGGGTGATTGGTTCCTATCACAATATTTTCCGGGTTGGCGTGGCCTTGCAGGACGCTGGATTCTGGATCTTAAACGACGTGATCTGGCGCAAATCCAACCCGATGCCTAATTTTCGCGGCAAGCGGTTCACCAATGCCCATGAAACCATGATCTGGGCGGGGAAATCCGATACTTCAAAATATACCTTTAATTATGATGCCCTCAAGGAATTGAATGAGGGCATCCAGATGCGTTCCGACTGGGTGCTGCCCATATGCAATGGCGGTGAGCGCTTAAAAAATGCCAAGGGTGAAAAAGCCCATCCCACCCAGAAACCGGAATCGCTGTTGCACCGCGTTTTGATTGCTTCAACCAAACAGGGTGACGTGGTGCTTGACCCGTTTTTCGGCTCGGGCACTACGGGTGCCGTTGCCAAAAAACTGGGGCGGCATTTTATCGGCATTGAGCGTGAGGCCAAGTATCGCGAAGTTGCTGAAAAACGGATCAATGACGTGCGTAAATATGACAACGATAGTCTAAAAATCACTGCCGCCAAACGCTCCGAACCGCGTGTGCCTTTTGGCAATTTGGTTGAACGGGGCATGTTGCGCCCTGGTGAGGAGCTATATTCCCTCAATGGTCGTCACCGCGCCAAAGTCCGTGCAGACGGCACGCTAGTGGCCCATGACGCCCGTGGTTCCATCCATCAAGTCGGTGCTGCGCTTGAAGGCGCGCCAAGCTGCAATGGCTGGACCTACTGGAGCTATAAACGCGAGGGCCAAAAAATTCCCATCGACATGCTGCGACAACAAATAAGGGCAGAGATGCAGGTATAGCGCCGCATCGTCAGATGCTCTGCGCCAAGGGGCTCAATGCCCCGCTGGGGCAGAAGTCCACAGAATTTACCGCCGGATACCGAAAGGTATCTTACCTTGGCCCACCTTTTATGGTGGGCCTTTTTTTGCCTAAAGCAAATGCCCGCTTTTGCGGGCTTTGGTGGCAAGATAGTCAGTGTTGAATGGCGTTTCACCCACGCTCAGCGGCACTCTTTTTGTCACGGTCAAACCACAGGCGTTCATTTTGGCAATTTTTGCAGGGTTGTTGGTCAATAACCGCAGGGAAGAAAACCCCAAACTAAGCAGCATTTGCGCGCCAAGGGTAAAATCACGCTCGTCATCTTCAAAACCTAGCCGGTGATTGGCCTCAACCGTATCAAACCCTTTATCCTGCAATGCATAGGCACGCATTTTATTGGCCAGCCCGATGCCGCGGCCTTCTTGGTTCATGTATAGCAGAACCCCCGCGCCCTCGGCCCCGATCTGCGCCAAAGCTGCACGCAGTTGCGGGCCGCAATCGCATTTAAGCGATCCGATCAGATCACCGGTAAAACAGGCGGAATGCAAGCGGGTTAATACAGGCTTGCTCCGGTCGGGGGTGCCGATTTCAATGGCGTAATGCTCCTCAGTACCATCATCGGGCCTGAAAACATGCACCTGCCCCAGTTCAGAAACCGCCAACGGCACCTTGGCTGATGCAATTTTTTGAAGCCTGACCAACTGATCGCCACCCAGATCATCAATATGGATCACCGAAAGGTCTGAAACCGTCTCTAACATTGGCGCTACCACCGCTGCGGGCAACAGGCTTGCCCTTTTGCAAAGGGTAATTGCAGCGCGATGGGCGTCAGCGGGGCTGCTGCGCGCGCAAACGAACGGCCCTTTCAAGGGCCTGTTCATGTCATGGGACGGATCAGCGATTGCCTGTGCCCACCAAAGATCGGCATCCAGAGGCACCTTAATGCGCGCCAGATCACCATCATAGGGGATGGCATTCAGAGTTTTGGCACGGCGCGCTGTAATTGCCAGCACCGCGCCTTGTAAAGTGGCAATAGCAGCCCAGCGGGCTTTGTTAATGCTTTCAATGGCGGCGATCAGCTGGTTTCCATCGGCTGTTTCCAACACAATTGGCAAACCCAGCCGCAGGTCGTGCACGGCCCTTGCGATACGGTCTTTGGCAGATAATCCCAGCTGCATCATGTTGCCTTTGTTTCAGTTTCTAATGAATCTATATCCCGTTGTAGAGGAAATTGAAACATTTGAAGCCCATGACACACAGATCGGTGAGGCAGGCATACAGAGCCTTGAAATTAATTGGAAATAGGCTGAGATATAGACAAGCAACGAAGGGAAACCCGATGAACAACCTAAAAAAAATCCTGATGGTCGATGATGATGAAGACCTGCGCGAGGCGTTGGCGGATCAATTAATCCTGACCGATGATTTTGATGTTTTTGAGGCCGGAACCGGTGCCGAGGGCCTGACCAAAGCCAAAGAACAATTGTACGATATGGTGATCCTTGATGTGGGTTTGCCCGATATGGATGGTCGTGAATTATGCCGGCTGATGCGCAAACAAGGCATCAAAGCCCCGATTATCATGCTGACCGGCCATGACACCGACGCTGACACAATTCTGGGCCTTGATGCAGGTGCCAATGATTACGTTTCCAAGCCTTTCAAATTTCCGGTGCTATTGGCGCGTATTCGTTCGCAATTGCGCACCCATGAGCAATCCGAAGATGCAGTTTTTAACATTGGCCCTTATACATTTAAGCCCGCCGCCAAAATTCTGACAACTGATGATGACAAAAAAATCCGCCTGACAGAAAAGGAAACCAATATCCTGAAATTCCTTTACCGGGCATCCGATGGTGTGGTGCAGCGCGATGTGTTGTTGCACGAGGTTTGGGGCTATAATGCCGGTGTCACCACCCACACATTGGAAACCCATATTTATCGGCTGCGCCAAAAAATAGAGCCGGACCCGTCAAATGCGCGCATTCTGGTGACCGAGAGCGGCGGCTATCGGTTGGCTTCTTGAAGGGTGCGTGGAAACCACGCACCCTACGATTTCTCCCTGAGACTTGGCCTGCCCTTTGTGGCAGGTCTTTTTTTTATTGATGAATTGATCTAATGGGTAAGGAAAGCTTTTCGACTAAGGGGTAGGGTTTATGAAAATTGGCAAACTTTCGATTGGGCCATGGGTTTTGGTGGCTCGGTTTTATCAATTGTTGGGTATTTTCTGGCCGGTTCCGTTCTGGTTTTATGCTCAACCCATAATTCTGAGCGGAAGAATCCCTCGCCCTTTCAAACCCCGCACCTTGCAAGATATCATCTTAAAAAACATGATTATCCCAGATAATCCTGATCGGGCTATTGTTGCTGACAAAATCGCAGCGCGAGGCTGGGCTATGGAAAAAATTGGCCTTGAATATCTGATTCCGCTTTATGACGTCTGCGACACCAGCGAAGAAATAGCCCAGAAAAATTATCCTTACCCGTATGTGGTTAAAACCAACCATGCCAGCGCCCAGTGCTGTTTTGTTAAAAACGACGGTGAACGCGAAAAAATGTTAAAAACCATAAAAAAGTGGAATGTGGGTGAATATAATCCCAGACGCGAGTGGGTTTATCGCGGCATCAAGCAAAAGTTTTTGGTTGAGCCGATGCTGGTAGATGCGGATCAGCCCGAGATTCTGGATATAAAGCTATATAGCTTCTTTGGTGAGACTATCCTTGTAAATCATATTTTTGATCGTGAAAACGGAACGCAAAGAAAATTCTTTACGCCGGATTGGCAACCTTTGAACATTCATTATCAGGGAAAATGCCATCAAAAAGTCATAAAGCGGCCCGAAAATCTTGATGAAATTTTACGGCTTGGGGAGGTTTTGGCAGCAGATTTTGATTTCTGTCGCGTTGATTTTATGATCTGCGGTGACAAAATTTATTTTGGTGAACTAACCAGTTTTCCTGCCGCTGGCTGCGCGTTTTTCCATCCAAAATCATTTGAAACCTACCTGTTTGGTGAATACCAGCGTATTCGGCAGGAAAAAATCGATTCCACCCGTGCTAAATATCACGACCAGATACAGGCCCAAAAAACTCATTAGGTCGGGCAACAAGCCTTTTACGCCTTTACTGAAGCATTCGACATGGTTTTGAAAACATAAGCAATAACAAATAGATAAAGAAAACCAAGGATAAAATACGGCGCGCGCAGGGCGGTTTCATAAGCAGCAAACTGGTCAATCCCTTTCACCATTATGCCACCCATAAGTGCGCCCAGCGGAATAACCCCCCATGAGATAAACCGGTAAACCGAATTCACCCGCCCGAGCAGTTCCGGCGGCACCAACCGCTGGCGCAGCGGCACCGCAATCACGTTCCAGATTAGGCTACCAAACATGCCCAAAAACAGCGCAAACCCGACCCATGCCGCATGCGGGGCTGCGCCAATAATCACCAGTTCCACTCCGATCAATATTGCCGCTATCCGCAGCCCCCAGCCTTGGCCGATATGGGCGACAACGCGCGGCGCAAGCAACCCGCCAAGCCCGCCACCAACCGCCCCGGCAGACATGATCAGCCCATAGCCCAGCGGCCCGACCGCTAGCAAGTCTTGGGCAAACAGCACCAGAATGGTCAGAGACATGGCAGCGGCAAAATTCATCCAGCCGGTGATAAGCGCAAGGCGCAACAACAGGGTATTTTTGACCAACCAGCCAAACCCCTGTTTCATTGCTGCCCAAGCGGGTTGGTGTTGTGCGGGCGAAACAGGCTTTGGGCGCAACAGCGCCACCAATATCGCTGCCAGTAAAAACGTCAGCGCATCAACGATAAACGGCAGCGGCAAGGCCATGGCCAGCAAAAACCCCGCCAAAGGTGGCCCGACAAACTGGCCAATGATTTGCTCGGCGCTCCACATTTGCCCGTTGGCCTTGGGCAGGTGATGATCCGCAACCAGCCTTGGCAGGATGGTTTGGGCGGTGTTGTCGCGCAGCACCTCGGCCGTGCCCAGCAAAAACGCCGCCAGTGCCAGCAGCAATATATAGCCGCGCAGCGGCTCGGGACTGGGCAGTTCCGGCCCCAGCATCACCAAGGCCACCACCACCAGTGTCAGAACAAAGCGAAAAATATCCGCCCAAACCATCAGCTTTTGGTGCGAAACCCTGTCGGTAATCACGCCTGCAGGCAGCGATACCAAAAACCACGGTAAGCGCGAGGCAAAGGCCACAAAGGCAATATCCAGCGGATCCCGCGAAATCATCGTGGCCAGCCACGGATAGGCAACCAAGGCAATGCCATCGCCAAGGTTGCTAACCGAAGTCGCACCAAAAACCAGCCGGTAATTGCGGTTTTTCCACAGGCTCGGCTCTGGTGGTTTGGGTTTTTCGGGGGTATGTTTGTTGTTCATAAAGCCGGAGACTAACATGCCCATCACCATTTGCACATGGAATATCAATTCAATTCGCCTGCGCGAGGAAATTGTGTTGAAATTACTGCGCGACGAGGCCCCCGATGTGCTCTGTCTGCAAGAATGCAAATCCTTGCTGGAATTGATGCCGCGCGATGGTTTTGCGGAGCTTGGCTATTCGCTGATTGGCCGTGGGCAAAAGGGGTATAATGGTGTTGCCATTCTTTCAAAACTGCCGATGCAGGATGCGGGCAGCCGCGATTTTTGCGAACGCGGCGATGCGCGCCATGTGGCAGGGCGGCTGGAAAACGGCATGACCATTCATAATTTTTATGTGCCAGCGGGGGGCGATAAACCCGACCGCGAGATTAACGAAAAATTTGGTCATAAACTGGATTTTTTGACTGAGATGTCCGATTGGTTCACAGCCGAAAAACCCGAAAAATCGGTACTGGTGGGCGATCTGAACATCGCACCGCTGGAAGATGATGTCTGGTCACACAAACAATTGTTAAAAATTGTCAGCCATACCCCGATAGAGGTCGAACATCTGAATAAAGTAATGGATTCAGGTGATTGGGTGGATATTACCCGTCAGGACATGCCGGACGGAAAAGTTTATAGCTGGTGGTCTTACCGCGCCAAAGACTGGGATGCGGCTGACAAAGGCCGACGGCTGGATCATATCTGGGCATCGGCAGACATTGCCGCAAAAGGCAATAACAGCCGCATTTTGCGCCCCGTGCGCGGCTGGGACCGCCCATCAGACCACGCGCCGGTTTTTGCCAGTTTTGATCTTTGATATCTGCCTTGCTAACGCGGCAAAAACGCATAGCGCTCCCGTTGCCGTGTTAGGCGACGTATCTTGAGATCAATCAGACGAATACGAGATTTCAATTGCACCATTTGCGCCGCCTGTTCCGGGATTAAATCGGGGTGCGATAGATTGCTGGCGATGATAAGCTCGATCTCAAATTTTTCTTCGGTCAGGATCAGGATTTCTTGCGAAATATCATAATATTCCCCACCCCAGTTATAGGCAAGAGTCAGGTTCTCGGACTGGGAGGCAGGACAAACATTGTTAAATCTATCGCCGTTCCGGCCGGTAATATAGGCGTTTTCCGGGGTGCAATACCGCAGCAAACCCTGTTCGCGCCCTTCTTGCCATGAACGAACATCCGGCAATATGCCCAGCTCTGCGCAGGCCTCGAAGTGATTGCCAATATATTCCACAGATCGGCCATTCAAACCGTCGTTATAGCCAATGCCGGACCAGTTGCCAGACAGGCATTGTTCTTGTGTTAAGCTGGCGCAGGCGGCCAAAAACGGCGCAAAAACAAGAACGGGTAAAATTCGCATTTAGTGTCTCCCTATTGGTTTAATATAGCGGTTCGAACTGCCAAAGGAAGGTGTTTGCATTTGCATCAGCGGAAGTTAGAACACCTCTATGGAAAAACCCGATATTCTGCTGCGAAAAATAACCGTCACGCTGTTGTTTGTGACCCTTTTGGTCAGCGCAGTTTTTGTGCTGTTTCCGCAGCTTGATATTCTGATCTCAAAGCTTTTTTGGCAAGATGGCGAATTTCAGGCCAATAAAAACCCAGTTCTGGACTGGATTCGAATGTTTCTGATCAGGGCAATGTGGCTGTTTATGCTGCTGGCATTGTTTGGCATTGGTTTTTCAGCATTTTTGGGAAAAAAGCGAAATATTTCTATGCGTTTATGGGCTTATCCTTTTGTGGTCTCTTTGGTGGGGCCGCTTATATTGGTGAACTCGGTTTTTAAAAACAACTGGGGACGTGCGCGGCCCATTTCGGTGCGTGAATTCGGCGGAGAGCTGGATTTCACTCCTGCCTATTATCTGTCGGATCAATGCATTACCAATTGTTCTTTTACCTCTGGCGAAGGCGGCGCGATTGCTACGGTTGTGGTGGTTACCGGCGTGTTATTGTGGCGCAACGTAAAACGCAAATGGCTGATGCTTTGGGGGCTAACCGCGCTGTTTATACTCGGCGCCGGTTTGCGGGTGATCAAAGGCCAGCACTTTTTCAGTGACACATTGCTATCAGCCTTGTTTTGCGCGTTGATTGCGCTGTTTTTCTATTGGTGGATGGATATTGGCACGCATCGCCAAAAACTGACCGTATTAAACCTGAAGGCTGATTTCGGGCTGTTTGGTCAGCGGTTGCGCAGGAATGTCTCCAGAAAATAACGGTCACCTTCGACATCAATAATATCCAGCGCGGTTTGCGCATCGGCCCAAATGGCGATATGGCCCGGTTCTATCGGGTCTGAAACCTGCCGCACCGCGTGGGCGTGATAAATGTGACAGATTTTTTCAGCTTGGCGGTCGTATTCGGGCATATAGACAAAGTTGCGATAGGCACCCAGTTTGCGCAATGGCGCGATTTTCCAGCCGGTTTCCTCAAACGCTTCGCGGTGCAGCGCGGTTATCGGCCCCTCGCCCGGGTCAATGCCACCGCCCGGAAGTTGGATTTCGGTATAGCCGATATTTTGCTGGGTTAGCAGAATATCGCTGCCACGGGTGATGATCGCATATGCGCCGGGGCGGGGGCGATAGGTGATATTTGGGTTGGGCGGGGTTCCGAAACGTCTCATAAGGTTTTGTGGCACAGCGGTGCGTTGGGTTCACCCTAATTCGGATAATTTTTGTTTAAGAAATTCCTGCTCGGCAGTATTTTGGCTGAATCGGATGGCGGTTTGGTAGTCCTGCCGGGCTTTGTCGATCTGGCCATCGCGGCAACGCAATTCGGCGCGGGCGGCATAGAATGGCTGGTAATTTGCCAGATCGGATTTCAGGGTTTCCAGATCAGCAAGAGCCTTGGCAAGGTCCCCCGCATTGGCCACGGCTACAGCGCGGTTAAGCTGAATTATCGGGCTGGGCGTCAGGTCATTCAGAGCCGTATACAGCCCAACTATTTGCGGCCAGTCGGTGGATTGCCAATCGCTTGCATCACTATGCACAGCGCTGATCGCGGCCTGAAATTGATACGGGCCGGGCTGGTTTTGTTTCAGAGCATCAACCAAAATGTTTTTACCGCGTTTGATGGTAAATTGATCCCAAAAATCACGGTTTTGGTGTTCCAGCGACACCATTTTTCCACCCTGAAACCGCGCAGCGTTGCGGGCATGGTGCAAGGTCATCAGCGCAAACAGGCCAGCGACTTCCGCATGAGGCAAAAGCTGGTGCAGGATGGTGGCAAGGCGGATGGCCTCATCGGTTAGGTCAGTATTATTGGGGGTATAACCCGCATTGTAAATCAGGTAAATCACCGACAAAACCGGTTGCAGGCGTGGCAAAATATCGGGTTGTTCGGGAACACGATACGGAATGCCCGCATTGCGGATTTTTGATTTGGCACGAGTCAGGCGCTGGTGCATGGTTGGTTCGGTCGTCAGGAAAGCGCGGGCAATTTCAGCGGCTGGCAACCCGCACATGCTGCGCAGGGTCAGCGCGACTTGGGATTCTTGCGCAAGTGCCGGGTGGCAACAGGTAAAAATCAGCCGCAGGCGTTCGTCGGGGATTGTATGGTTTTGCTCGGGCAGGGTGTTGTCCTCAGCTAGTAAAAGAATGGTGTCGCGGGTGGCGTTAGAACCAGCGCGTTTGGATTTTCGCAACCGGTCAATGGCGCGGCGACGGGCGACCGTCAGCAGCCAACCCGCTGTGTTATCGGGCACGCCTTTATCGGTCCAAACCCGTGCGGCTTCCATCATCGCGTCCTGAAAGGCTTCCTCAGCAAGATCGAAGTCACGTAGCTGGTTAATAAGAGCGGCCAGCACCCGCCCGGCATTTTCGCGGTAAACCCGGGCGAGTGCTGTATCAATGCCGCGCACTTATTGGTCAAAAACCATAATCGGGCGGACTTCAACCGTGCCATATTTGGCGGTCGGAATTTGCGCAGCCCATTTGACCGCTTCGTCCAGATCTTTGCATTCCAACAGGTAATATCCGCCAAGAATTTCTTTGGTTTCAGCAAACGGGCCATCGGTGACGGTTGTTTTACCATCACGCACGGTTATTGAGCTGGCGGTTGATGTGGGCATTAATGCTTCACCGCCAACCATCACGCCTGCCTCTGATATGGCAGCGCTAAAGGCGCCATAATCGGCCATCATGTCACCTTCATATTCAGATTCTAGGCCTTCAACAGAGTAAATAAGAGCCAAATATTGCATGGTTTTTCCTTTTCAAAATCAGTGGTGCTTTTGCGCCACCTAATAATAAGACGTTTACAGTTTGGCATTTTTGACAGGTCCAGCAAAGTTTTTTAGGTTTTTTTACTTTGCGGGTTTGAAATTTGGCTGCTTTGTCCCTATTTGCTGGCCTTAGCTGTAAAGGAAAGCCACATGAACATTGCCTCAAAAGTCGCGTGGGATGACAGTATTCTGCCGTTTCAACTGGACAAAGCCGATATCAAAGGCCGTATGGCGCGGCTGGATGGCACGCTGGACGAGATTCTGGGACAACATAATTATCCGATGGATGTCGCCGCAATGGTGGCCGAGGCGGCAATGTTGACAGTGATGATTGGTCAGAATATTTCTTTACGTTGGAAGCTGTCTTTGCAGATACGCGGCGATGGGCCAATTCGGCTGATTGCAACCGATTATTTTGCGCCAACTGCTGATGGCAAGCCAGCGCAAATTCGGGCCTATGCCAGCTATGATGCTGATCGGCTGGAGCAAGCTGGCACACCGTTTGAGAAAATCGGCAAGGGCATGTTTGCGGTATTGATCGACCAAGGCAAAGGCATGACACCGTATCAGGGCATCACACCGCTGGCCGGTGGGTCGCTATCAGCTTGCGCTGAAACATATTTTGCCCAGTCAGAACAGTTGCCAACACGGTTTTCGCTCTCGTTAGCCCAAACCGATGAAGGCAATGGGCCCCATTGGCGCGCGGGTGGGATTATGTTGCAACATATGCCCAAAGCATCAGCTTTTGCCAAAGACGCGCCAAGCGGCAATGATGGGCTGCTGATGGCCGGTGATTTGCTGGAGGATGACGACGAAGAAAACTGGAACCGTGCCATGATTTTGCTGGACACAGTTGAAACCACTGAAATAATCGGACCACATGTGTCGCCCGATCAATTGCTGCTGCGCTTGTTTCATGAAGAGTTGCCAAGAGTTTATGACGCCCAGATTGTGCGCTTTGGCTGCACTTGCGGGCCGGAAAAGGTGCGTCAGGCCATGTCGATATATTCAGCCAAAGACATTGCTCATATGACCAACGATCAAGGCACCGTAACAGCTGATTGCCAGTTTTGCGGGGCGCATTATATTTTTGCACCTGAAACTTTGGGCAAAGACACTGAATAGCCCCCCTTGCTGGGCCGCCTGTTCTGCTATTTAATCAGCCTTTCATAAGCCTTGTGATATGCGGGGCCAAGGCAGGTGACGGATGAAATTTCTGGTAAGCGCGGCATTGGCGGGAACAGCCCCGGACTTGCACAGCATTGAACAATGGCTTGATGCCAAAAATCCGGTATTTGAGGGCGAAACCCCGCTTGGGGTGTTCCTGTTGCCAGATGACGTGGCGCGATATTCAAAAAGCGATTTTGCAAATGTTATGCGCTTGATGAATGTTCCGGTGTCCGGTGGGGAAACACTTGAGAATTTTCGCGCGGCAGCGGTGGCGGCGCGGCTGGACCAGCTTATGGATGATGCCGGTAAGGCCCGCGCCGCTGCGGCAGCGTTGCGCAAGGACTTTATGCAGCTTCAGGAAAGCTTTCTCGCGGTCGAACATTTTTTGAACGGTGCGCTTGCGCCTAAATTTACATTGGCGCGGCAATGGGATTTTTCCGACGAAACTGCGGAAATCGCTGCTGGGCAGCGGTTGACCCAAGCTTTGCCAGTTAGCAGTGCAGCGCTTGTGGCCGTGGATATATGGATGGTATCTGGCTCTGCGCTGGTATCTTTATTGCGACCGGACCAAAGCCAATATGTCGCGCCAATCAAGATTTCCGGCACCGGTTGGCAGCGCGCCCAGTTTCCGGCCATCTCGGGCCATGCCGACGGTATTTCATTGGTGGTTGAAGCGGCTGAAAATTGCATTATCGGCGTTGCTCATCCCAGCCCATTGCCTGAATTTGGCAGTAAACCATTGGCATTAAGATTGTGGAAAGGCCTTTTAGGGGTGCGATTGCCAGAGATTCTGGTTACTGCTTTGCCCGGCAAGCGCGGATTTATAATGCCTGCTGATCTGCCAAAGCCCGAGGTTCTGGAAAGCGGATCAAGCAAATATCTCGAAAACGAAAATATTCTGATGATCCATACGGATTATTACGGGGCCGCGAAATTAGCGCTGCGCGATATGGATTTTGGGCTTGGTTGTTCTGCCTATATTCAAAATTGCGGGCCAGAAACCCTTGAGATTATGTTATGTCAGGTTGGCGCTGGTGCGATGGCCCCCGCAAAACACTGCCCTTCTGTGTTTTTGGCATCCGAGGCATATATGCAATGTGATGTGCGTTCGGATGGCGCAGAAGGGGTTGATTTAATTGTCAAAATCAAAGGTCAAACCTCGCTGGACTGCCTAAGCATACGCGGATTTGAAATTGGCTGAAATTGTAATCATCCTGCCGGTTTGGCATCATCCGGCATTGGTATCTGAGGCGATTGCCTCTTGTTCAGCGCAAAATGATGCGCCGGAATATCACATTATTGCCGTGAATGATGGGTGCGATTTTCCCGAAACATCAGCAGTGCTGGAGGGCTGGCAAAATGCCCATCCTGATCGGATCACTGTTTTAACCCAAACCAACCGTGGCTTAAGTGCTGCGCGCAATACCGGCATTGAATATGCTTTGAAATCCCTGCCGAACCTGCGGGGGTTTTTCTTTCTTGATGCGGATAACCAACTGAAAGCTGGTGCCTTGGCGTTGTTTGAACGGTTGCTTGGCAGTGACAACAAAGCAGGCTGGTTTTACCCGCAATTTGATATGTTTGGCCTGACGTCGCATCGCAATACCGGCGGAGAATTTTCGCTTTCGCGGCTGGCATTCAGCAATTTTTGCGATGCGGGCAGCTTGGTTCGCGCTGAGGTCATTCGCGCCGGTGTGCGTTTTGATGAAGGCTTAAAGGCGGGATACGAGGATTGGGATTTTTGGCTAAGCGCCGCCAAGCTCGGGTTTATTGGTGCGCCGGAAAACCAGTCATTTCTGGGCTATCGCAAACGCCCGGATTCGATGCTGTCCGGCGCGCATCTGGAAGGGCAAAAAATATTCAAACAGATGAAAGAAAACCATAAATGGCTGTTTGACGGGCATTGTTTGAATGACCTTTGGTCAAAGGAATGGCCGCGGATCAACTTTGTTGAAACGGATAAATCCGACCCTATTGCAGAATTTTTGCGCTGGCGGGCGCGGCCATTTGAATCAAATTTTGCACCGGTTCTGATTTTTTATGCGCCGCAGGTTTTGGAGAAATTACGGGCACTTAAACTGCTTGATTCAGTGATTTACCAGCTTGAAGGCGCATTGCGCAGCACCCCTGTTGCAGGGCTTTTTGTAAGCAAAGCTGCGGAACTGGGGCTTAAGCATATGGGCAATCGGTTTGATGGCACCGGCACCATGCTGGAAGATTGCGCCATGATCGCAATTTCACGGCATCACATTGACGAAGCCTTAAAATGTGATGGGTTGATCGAAATGATAACCTATCTTATCGGCGATGTGCTGGTTTCAAAACACCAGCTAACTGTGCCGGATGGCATAGAACCCACCGAAGGCCCGCTTGGCGCGTTGGTCAATTTTGTCTCGGAATTGGCCGAAAGTCCGATGTTGAACATGGGCAAGAAACAGCTTGAGAATTGGCGACAGCCGGCTGAGATTATCTGGCCAAACGCCATTGGATGGGAGATAGAAAAAGCCAACCTGAATGGCCGCCCCGCGATGCAGCCGCGTGGGCCTGGCTGCCATGTCGGGTTTGCGGTGCCGGTATTTAGGTTTGGCGGTGTGGAAAAATGTGTGGTGGCGCTGGCGCGGGAATTGGCTGCAAAAGGTGTGCAGTGCCATTTGTTTATTTACGGCATTGATACCGCCACGACAGCAGGCTGGATGTATGAACCATTTGAAACGGTCTCAATCATCACCGACCCGCGTTTGCGGGATTGGCGGGGTGCCACCTATCTGGGCACCACTGGCGCGGCTAAGCCCGATGACCGGTTGTTTGGCGACATTTTGGGGCCGCTCACGTCCATGGATGCGGTGGTGAATTGTGGCACAGGCATGTTGCATCATGGTGCGGCGGCATTGCGTTCCAAAGGCATCAAAACCGTTTCATGGGAACATTTAACCGAAACCTCACAATATGGTCGCATGGTTGGCACAGCTTTTGTCGCCTTGGCACATGAGGCCGGGTATGATCATATCACCACGTGTTCAGCTGCATTGGCAATGCGGCTGGCGGGGCACGGGGTGCCAAATGCCAAATTACTGCCCTTGATCAATGGCCCGGGGTTTCCGGCAGAACCAAACCAGCGAAAGCCAAATGACGGGCGGTTACGGGTTGGGTTTCTGGGGCGGTTTGATGCGCAAAAAGGCGTGGATCGCTTTGTTGAAATAGCAACCCTTTTGCGGGATGCGGATTATGCCTTTCAAATCTGTGGCAGCGGCGTTCTGGAGGGCGAAGCTACTTTTCCCGACTGGCTTGATGTCAAACCACCGGCGCTGGACCCTGTCGAAATCTCGGCGTTTTTGGCCGGAATTGATGTGCTTGTCTTGCCGTCAAGAAATGAAGGCCTGCCGCTGACCATTCTGGAAGCCCAGCGCGCCGGTGTTGTGACCCTTGCCAGCGATGTTGGCGCGGTCAGTGAAGCAATTATAGACGGCGAAACCGGAGTTTTGATGCCCCCTGATAAGGTTGTCAAATCAGCGGTGACTTGGCTGCAAACCTTGAATGCAAACCGCGACCTTGTTTTGAAAATCGCCGGTAACGCTGCGGGCAAACCCGATAACTGGGCCCAAAACGCGCAACGGTTTATCAAAGCGGTGTTTGATTAAGCCCTTACGCTGAAAATCCTTAGACCACCCTTGCATCACAGCAAAATTCGCGTTATCGACCGTCACCGCACAGGTAGAGGGGGGTTTAGCTCAGTTGGTAGAGCGACGGTCTCCAAAACCGTAGGTCAAGAGTTCGAGTCTCTTAGCCCCTGCCAGTGTTTTCAACAATATCAACAGCTTAGCGAAAAATTTGACGCAGAGAATTCTGCGAAATACGCTTACATAGTCCTTACACACTTTCACACATGTAGGGTGCTGGAGCTAAACGATGGCAAATCATCAGATATTGGGCGACAAAGTTCACGTTTATAAACGTGAAAACAGTAGGTTTTGGCAGTGTTCGACGTTTTTGGACGGAAAGAATCACAGAACCTCAACAAAAGAGGAAAGCCTGTCCCATGCAAAGGAGTTTGCGGAAGATTGGTATCTTGAGCTACGTGGCAAGCATCGTGCCGGTGAGCTGCACAACGAGAAAACTTTTGCTGATGCGGCCAAAAGCTTCATGCACGAGTATGACGTCCTCACAGAGGGAGAGCGCAACGAGCGTTGGGTAAAAGATCACTACCGGCGTTGCCGACTGCACCTTATTCCCTTCTTCGGAAAAATGGGAATATCACAAGTTACTGCGGGCGTAGTGCAGGAATACCGTATCGAACGGTTAAAAAAGTCTGAAGGCAAAAAGACACCCTCAAGGAGCACCTTGCACCATGAAACCGTCACGCTGCGGCTGGTGCTGAAAACGGCCATTCGCCACGGTTGGTTGGTTCACTTGCCCGATATCACCACTCCCTATCGATCTTCTGGTAAGATCGTTCATCGGGCGTGGTTCTCACCGGAGGAATATAGGCAGCTTTATGAAGCTACGCGCAGGAACATGCGGAAAGCGGTAGGTGAAAAACACAAGCGGCTGGCCGCGCAACTGCACGACAAAATTCTGTTTATGGCCAATACCGGTATTCGTCCTGACGAAGCCAACTGGCTTGAATACCGGGATATCGAGATCGTCGAAGACGACTCCACCGGCGAGACAATCCTCGAAATTGAAGTGCGTGGCAAGCGCGGGGTTGGGTATTGTAAAAGCACCACCGGCGCTGTTCGACCCTTTGAGCGGATGATTGAACGCAATCAACCGGAACCGACCGACCGTCTGTTCCCCGTTGATCACAAAAAGCAGTTCAATCGTATTTTGGTAGAGGAAGGGCTGAAAGAAGACAGGCAGGGCAACCGCCGCACGCTCTATTCCCTGCGGCATAGCTATATTTCATTTCGACTGCTGGAAGGCGCGGATATCTATCAGATAGGAACTGCCGTACCAGCGTAGAAATGATTGAAAAGCACTATGCTGTACATTTGAAGAATAATCTGGATGCAGCGGCGATTAATGTGCGCAAATCAAAAAGGAGGCCAGTGAATGACTGATAAGGCAAAAAAGCCTACTGACAGTAAGGTCAATAAAGAAATTAGCCGCAAAGAGTACCGCCATTACCTAATGGAGTTTGACAGTGCTGTTTGTAGCGCATTGGCAATAAGTCAGGCCATCGGCACTCGAATGGCGAAATCAAACATAGATGCTGACGTCAGACAGCAACCCGCCAATCCGCAAATGCTGGCACCCAGCCAGTTCTAACACCGAGCATCAAATCCCAGCCGCTCAGCCTCGCCATGTTAATTCACGGCGAGGCTTTGCTTTTAAGGAATCGGCTTTGGCGCATTGTAGTTTGAGTGGCCAAGCACCTGCCCAGCTTAAACCAGCCCAACGCAATGCAGCCAAACCCCGCGCCCCGCATGGGGTATTGTTCTTGTCGCGCAAATTCTCCAATTCAAACCACATTCACTTGTTGCCGCCAAACCCACCACGAAGCTCAGTGAGTGGGTGTAGCCGTTTGGGAAGACATGGGGAGCTAGGCAGGATGTGCGCCACCTAAGACTGATGGCCAAGCTATTGAGTCCTGAAAAAGGGAGGGGGTGGTCTAATCGCTAAAATACCAGCAACGCCGGACCGGCATAAAAGAAGGAAAAACTTTGCGCAGGTTACCGTGAAACTTTTTTTCTTGTCCGGTTTTGCGCAAAACAGCACATTTTGTGCTCAAAAAGGCAACCGAAATGTCGGCTTTAGAATACTCAAAAACGACATTCTCAAAAATAGTAAGCAAAACCAACAGCTTACGAGGTTACACGCTCAAAAAACGTGTAACCCGTTTTGTAACCAATGCAGTTAAGATAGTTAAGTAAATACAATAGGTTACATACATAGTTACATAGTTACAAAGTTACACCTGTTACACGCTATAATTACAACTCAGATTTAATTCGCTGGATGCGCCGGGTGCATGGCTGGCCCAGCGCTTTCCAAATCGAACCCCCGCTATTCACGGTGATTCTTTAAAAAGGCTTAAAAAACGCGACAGGGCCTTTCCCGCGCGCGGAAAGCGATTTTGGTGCGAAATAAATTGTTCTGAAAAAAGCACAAAAAGCCGCGAAATCGCTCACCGTGCTCGCCATGTGCTCGCCAAGCAATAAGTTGACTTGAAGAAATATCGCGTATTGTTGGTGAGCCGGCCGGGATCCGAACCCGGGACCTACTGATTAAAAGTCAGTTGCTCTACCAACTGAGCTACCGGCCCATCCGAGGCGGTATTTAGGCGGCAACGCCTAGCGGGTCAAGGGCGAAATTGGGGAAGTTGGACACAAAGGTCAATCAAATGCCAATCTGATGGGCGCGGCTATGCTGGCTATCGCGATTTTCAGTTGATATAGGGGCGCTATGATAAATTTGGCAGAATCATCTGGCGGGCTGGCGTTTTTGAAAATGCACGGGCTTGGCAACGACTTTGTGGTTGTTGACGCGCGTGGTGGCGACAGCCCAATCACGCCTGCATTGACGCGGTTGATTGGTGATCGGCATTTTGGTATTGGGTTTGACCAACTGGCCGTTATACGAACAGAATCCGGTGTTACAGCAGCGGTTGATTTCTGGAACAGCGATGGCAGCATGTCTGACGCTTGCGGCAACGCCACACGCTGTATTGCGCGCTTGATAATGGATGAAACCGGGCTTTCAAACCTGACCTTGCGCACAGGGCGTGGTGATTTAGCCTGTGAAGACGCTGGCGACGGGCAGGTTCGGGTCAATATGGGCCAACCGCAAACCAAGTGGCAGGATATTCCGCTGGCTGAACCGCTTGATACTGTGGCATTGCCAATCGAAGGAGCACCAGCAGCAACGGGAATGGGCAATCCGCATTGCTCTTTTTTTGTAGATGATGTTGACGCGTTGGATTTGGACGAACTTGGCCCACGCATTGAAAATCATCCGCTTTTCCCGCAGCGCACAAATGTGCAATTGGTGCAGGTTCTGGACCGGCACAATATCCGGGTTCGGGTTTGGGAGCGCGGCGTTGGCCACACGCTGGCCAGTGGTTCCAGCAGTTGTGCGGTGGTGGTTGCTGGCGTGCGCAAAGGGCTGATTGACCGCGCTGTCAATGTGCAGCTGGACGGAGGCCTATTGCATGTCAATTGGCGTGATGATGGTGTTTGGATGACCGGACCAACCATGCTGGTTGCCAGCGGCGTTCTTTCTGCTGAATTTCTGGCCACCGCCAAATGAAACCGCCTGTTTTTGAAACCTTTGGCTGCCGCCTGAATGCCTATGAAACTGAAGCAATGCGAGCGCTAAGCCATGGTTTGGATAATGCCGTGGTGGTCAACACCTGTGCCGTGACCGCTGAAGCAGTGCGCAAGGGTCGCCAACGCATCCGCCATTTGCGGCGCGAAAACCCTGATGCACGCATGATTGTAACCGGCTGCGCAGCGCAAATCGAACCCGAATTATTTGCAAAAATGCCTGAGGTCGATCTGGTGCTGGGCAATCTGGAAAAGATGCGGGTGGGCACTTGGAACAACTTGAAAGGCGCGGGTTTTATAGGCGAGACCGAAAAAATTCAGGTGAATGACATCATGGCGGCCACCGAAACCGCTGGGCACCTGATTGATGGGTTTGGCACACGGTCCCGCGCTTATGTTCAGGTTCAAAACGGCTGTGACCATCGTTGCACATTTTGCATTATTCCCTTTGGTCGCGGAAATTCCCGCAGCGTGCCGGCGGGGGTGGTGGTGGAACAAATACAGCGGCTTGTGGACAAAGGCTTTAACGAAGTGGTGCTGACCGGCGTAGACATGACCAGCTGGGGTGCTGACCTGCCAGCGCAGCCCAAACTTGGTAATCTGGTGCAGCGCATTTTGAAACTTGTGCCGGATTTGCCACGATTACGCATATCATCCATCGATTCAATTGAGGCTGACGCGGCGTTGATTGATGCCATTGCCTCGGAAACTCGGCTGATGCCGCATTTGCATCTGTCGTTTCAATCGGGTGACAATATGATTCTGAAACGTATGAAGCGCCGCCATAGCCGCGAAGATTCGATTGAATTTTGCGCAGCGATGCGCAAGGCACGGCCCGATATTGTTTTTGGTGCAGATATCATTGCCGGATTCCCGACCGAAACCGATGCCATGTTTGAAAACTCACTGGAACTGATAGAAGAATGCGGCCTGACTTGGCTGCATGTATTTCCTTATTCAGCCCGCAAAGGCACCCCTGCGGCGCGCATGCCTGCGGTTGCGGGGCCAACCATCAAAAACCGCGCCAGCCAATTGCGTGCCGCTGGAAAAATTGCCGTTCAGAACCATTTAACCGAACAGACCGGCAGATATCATAATATCCTGATAGAAACCCCCCGGATGGGGCGAACTGAAGGATTTACAGAGACTGTTTTTTCCCAAGATCAGCCTGTCGGCAGTATTGTTAGTGCAAAAATAGCAGGATTTTCAGGCCAGCGGCTATTGGCTGCGACTGATTAGAGAACACAAAATATTTCGGCTTGGGTTTTTTGTTTGACCGCGCATTTATTTCGTCCTTTATTTGCAGAAACAGCACGAGATTCGCAAATGCCGGAAAAACAAAACCTGCTTGTTGTTATTGTGGATCAGCTCCGCGCGGATTGTGTTTCAGGTGCTTTGGCTAAGCATGTAGATTTGCCAAATATTGCGGCGTTTCGGCGCGAAGCGGTCACCTTTGAAAATCATTTTTCAGTGACCTCGCCTTGCGGCCCGTCGCGTGCCAGCCTGTTTACCGGCCGTTATACCATGAACCACCGGTCGCTTCGAAATGGCACACCTTTAGCCCATGATACGCCAAATATCGCGCGAGAGCTGCGTAAATCCGATTACGAACCTTTGCTGTTTGGCTATACGGATACATCGCAAGACCCCAATTTTTTTCACCCTGATGACCCGGATTTGAAAACCGAAGAAGCAGTCATGCCCGGGTTTCGCGAGGTTTTGGAAATGCGGTATTTGGAAAGCTATCCATGGCGCGCTGATCTAAAAGCCAAAGGCTATGATATCCCGGATTTCGAGAATTTTTACCATCCCGTAGCCAAAGACCCAAGCCGCGAAGCTAAGTTGGATGATCCGCCGTTTTATAGCGCCAAGGACAGCGACACTGCTTTTTTGACCAATGAACTGATTAAGCATCTTTCGGTTAAAGCTGGTCAAACTTGGTGCGCTTTTGCAACGTATATCAGGCCGCACCCGCCGCTTGTTGCGCCAGAGCCATACAACAAAATGTATAATCCGCATGACCTTCCGTTGCCAAATCGCATGGCCAGCCTAGCGCAGGAACGGGCAAGGCATGTATATATTGATGGCGCTGCCCACGCCCCGTCAATTGATCAGATCGTGCGCGGGTTTAACGGCAAGCTGGACGCTGGTAACGATAACCATGTGCAAACTCTGCGGGCTTTGTATCTGGGGTTGGCAACAGAAGTGGACGTCCATTTTGGCCGTGTTATCCAGTTTCTAAAAGACTCCGGCCAATATGAAAAAACCATTGTTGTTTTTACCTCTGACCATGGCGAAATGCTGGGGGATCATCATTTATGGGGTAAGGAAACGCCGTTTGATCCATCTTTTAGAATTCCGCTGGTCATACGGGACCCGCGGAATCCGGCAGAATTTGGCAAATCTGTTGACAGTTTCACGGAATCTGTTGATCTTATGCCAACAATATTGAACATGGTCGCGCAGATGATCCCGACCGGGCTTGATGGCAGGTCGCTCGGGGCATTTTTGTCTGGTGGCCCGGTGGAAGATTGGCGGAATTATGTGCATCTGGAACTGGATTTTGGCGCGCCGGACCATCCAACCAGCAGACAGCTGTCAGCGGGAACCGATTTAAGGAATTCCAATATGGCGATCTTACGCGAATCGCGCTTTAAGCTCGTTCATTTTAACGGTGGCCTGCCGCCAATGCTGTTTGACCTGCAAGACGACCCCCATGAAATGCAGGATTTGGCTGCGGACCCGGCCCATGCTGCCACTTTGCTTCGGCTGACGCAAAAACTGCTGAACCATAAAATGCGCCACGGCGTTAATTCCCTGACGGATGTCAAAATCCGTGGCGACGGTGCGTGGAATTTCAAGCCGCAATAGGCCGCACTGCACTCGGTGGGTCTTTGACTAGGTGTGATGATGCAAAACAAGCCTTTTTCAGCGGCTTAATAATCGCAAACCGTTGGTCACGTCCTCACGAATTGCCAAGCGTAAACCCGGCTCGTCACCGGCGCGCAGGGCCGCCAGTATTTTACGATGGTTGATTGAGGCAAGCTGTTGTTGTTTTTGCCCGTATAAGCGCCGCATGGTCGGGCCGGATTGCAGCCAGACCGTTTCTACCATGGCTAGCATTGCTGGGGCCTGAGCGCGCAGATACAGGCTGCGGTGGAAATCCTGATTCAAGCGAACATAACCAGCAGCATCGTTTTGCAAAATCATCTGGTCGATCTGGTCGTTGATATTTTCCATCCGATCAATCAACACGTTATGGGCGCGGGGCAATGCCCTGCTGGCCAATTCAGGTTCTAAAAGCGCACGTAGCGCTGCCAGTTCTTCCAAGCGTTCATTGTTAGGCTCGGGCGTTGCAATCCGACCGGATTTGGAAATTTGCAAAGCACCTTCAGCTGAAAGCCGACGCACCGCTTCGCGGGCCGGAGTCATCGAAACGCCAAAATCGGCCGCAATACCGCGCAGGGTAAGTGCCGTTCCCGGCTCCATTTGCCCTTGCATGATTCTGGCGCGCAGGCTGCGATAAACCTGTTCATGATTGGGCGTTTTGTCAGTTTGATCAATTTTTGCCATATTTTCTTGTGATCACATTTTGGCTTCAGGTCAACCCAGCTTTGAAATCCAGCCGGTGCAGCACCGCGCCGTTTTGTTTCAGCCAGTTTTGGTGTTGGCGGTATTCCGGCATCAGGTTTTTTACAGTTTGCCAAAATGCCGGTGAATGGTTCATTTCTGCCAGATGTGCAATTTCATGGGCCACGACATATTCCAGCACTTTGGCCGGTGCAAGAATAAGGCGCCATGAAAACATCAGGTTGCCATCGGTTGAGCAAGACCCCCAGCGCGAGCGCGGGTCGCGCAGGCTGATCCGGCCAAAATCATAACCCAGACGTTGGGCATAAGAATGGCAATGGTCGGTTACCGCAATTCTGGCGCGGGCCTTTAAAAAGGTCTCAACCGATTTTCCGGTGTGCTTTCGGGATGGGGTTAAAATATGGCCGGGGGCCAGTATTGTGCGGGATTTGCCATGCTGCGTGACCAACAGTTTTTCGCCCATAAACGGAAGGGGCACACCAACCTGCACAATAATGCGTTCAGGCGCGGCAGCCAGATGTTCACGGAGCCAGCTTTCTTGTTGATCAAGGAACCGCTGAGCCTCGCGGATTTTTGCGTTTTGCGGCAAGGTTAATACCGGCTGTCCGTCAACACTGGAAACCCGCAAGGTTAACCTTTTGGCGCGTTTGTTGCGGCGAAGGGTAACCACCATTTCCGGTGTGCCAACCTTCAGGGTTTCGGTCATTTTGACTTAAGACCGGTTCGGTGGCTGCTGATGAATTCGCGCAGTTTGGGCTGAATGGATTGCCGCCATTTTGAGCCATTAAAAACCCCATAATGACCAACGTTTTCCTGCACAAAATGCATGCGTTTTTTGTCGGGCAGATTTGGTGTCAGGCGATGCGCCGCTTCGGTTTGGCCCAGACCGGTGATGTCGTCTTTTTCGCCCTCAATGGTTAGCAACGCAATATCTTTGATGGCGGACGGGTCTACCAAGCGGTCACGATAATAATATTCGCTTACTGCCAGCAGCCTTTTTTGAAAAACCCGCTCAATGGTTTGCAGATAAAATTCAGCGGTTAAATCCATCACTGCCATATACTCGTCGTAAAACTTGCGGTGGGATTCAACACTGTCGCCATCGCCTTCGATCAGATGTTTGAACTGGGTTTTATGGGCGTCGACATGTTTGTCGATGTTCATCGACATAAAACCTGAAAGCTGCAAAAACCCGGGGTAAACTTTGCGCAGAAACCCCATATTGGGCCATGGAACGGTGACGATAACGTTGTTTTCAAACCAGCTAAGGGGTTTGCCAGTGGCCAGATCATTAGGTTGTTTGGGGTTGCAGGCAGTGTCAATCGGTGACCCCATCAAAGTAATGGACGCGGGGCGGCTTGGGTCTTTGTCCATGGCCATTAAAGCTGCCGCAACCATCATCGGAACCCCCGGCTGGCACACCGCCATTACCGCAGGGCGTTCGCCGGATTTCCCCAAAAGCTGGCAAAATTCAATCAGGTAGTCAACATAGTCATCCAGATCAAACGCGCCTTTACCCGTGGGCACATCGCGCGCATCAACCCAATCGGTGATGTATACATCATGGTCCGGCAACATCGCAGTTACGGTTCCGCGCAACAAAGTAGCATAATGCCCCGACATAGGCGCAATAATTAACACTTTGGGCTGCTTGGCACCGGCATTATCCGCACGTTTGAACCGCAAAAGATTGCAAAACGGCAGGCTAAGCACGGTTTCTTCGATGATTTTTACCTCAGCCCCGTCTATGATTGTGGTTTTGATGCCAAATTCCGGTTTAGCATAGCGCCGCGTCGCGTTGATAAACATATCACAAGCTGCTGCGGTGACCCGCACCCCATAGCTGGACGCAAACGGGTTATTGGTGTTGAGCATGGATTCTTTGCTCATTCTTGCGGCGGCGCGCAAGGGTCCAAGTGCGGCATGGGTGAACTCGTAAGCATGATAGAGCATAAAATTTCCAATCTGGTTAAGCCTAGCCTATTCACCATATTGCAATGCATCAAGCGTTTTTCGCAGTTGCAGCATAAACTAACCACGCTTTATTCAACCAAAGCCTTTGACATTACCCTGTTGCTTGTGGCACTTGGCGGTAAATTACAATTCTTTACCTGATTGAGGGAATAAAATGCCCAAAGAAGAATGGGGTGTAAAACGCGCTTGCCCCAAATGCGCTGTCCGTTTTTACGACCTGGAAAATGATCCGATGACTTGCCCGTCTTGTGATGAGGAAATGACTTTGGAAAGCCTTGCGGAAGCCGCAAAATCCCGTGGTTTTGTTAAACCAAAAGCGGCCGATCCCAAAAAGCCTGCACCTGCGGCTGCTGATGATCTGGAAGTGGTGCTGGACGATGATGATGACAGCAAAGATTCAACCGTTGGCGATGACCTGCTGGATGATGACGACGACGACACGTCCAGCCTAGAAGAAATCGCGGATGTTGCCAAAGACGACGACGATAGTTGATTTTTTAGCCCTCTGCTTTGGCAGGGGGCTAGTTCGAAACCGCATAGGTTTGCACAAACATATACACCCATTCACCTTTGTAATCTTCATTTTCTGCGCGCAGTTCCGCGATGCGTTCCTGCAAAAAGGCCAGATAAAGCTCGGCAGGTTCAACAATGTCCCGCACACCTTCATACAGAGGTTCAGAGCTGCTATAGGCAACCACCAGCTCCATACCAAAAGGCGGCTGCACAATCAGGGTTATACCGTCTGGATCATCGCCGATTTTACGTTCAGCATCGGGTTGCATCAGTTCCAACGGCGTATATTGGTTGGGAAGCATGTGAAAAACCGTGCCATCAACCTGAAAGAAATCAAGGTAAACATAAGACGCAAATTCCGATCCCCTGATCGGGATTTCAACAATTTGGCCCTCACCATATTCCAGCGTCACCAGTTGAGTTGACGCGCCAACCTGTAACGCATCATTCTCCTGATCGACCGATTGCGGCAAGCCAATGTCTTCAAGGCTATCCAGCACATTACATTGAGGTTCGGGTAAAACCAGCATAGAGCCACTAACAGGAATGGAGCCGCCAAGCTGGGCTTGAATGGCGTCAACAATCGGGCCGCGCATGGCACCCTCAGGCACATGGCCGCGTAATTCCAGTTCACCGGTTTCGGGAATAAACGTTGCTGCAACCCGCGCGCAAGGGATTTGTGACAGCAATTGGGAAATGCCATCGCGCGCTGAAGCAGCATTATCGGCGGCGTTGCCTGGTCGCATGAAAGACGCAACAGCCGCCAGCGACACCGGATCAAATGGCGCGCCGCCATTGCCGGCAAAACTGGTTACCGCAAGCAAAGATTCGGTTTGCGGTTCAGCACGGGCAATTTGTTGCGCAGCGTTTGCGGCATCGGTTTGGCTGACAGGGTTGGCTGGTGGCGCTGAGGCCTCAGCCAAGGGCGCATCGGGCGCAATCTGGCCGGTGTTTTCACCCAAAATTGGGCTTGCCGCCACTGGTCCGGCGCGCGGCGCTGTCGGGGCCAGCGTTTCGGCGGGGGCATTGGCAGTTGTTAGCGCTATGCTTTCAACCTGCGCCGCTTTGATGGCAGGGGGCGCGGGGGCCAATGCGGCGACAAGCGTTGCGGATTTGGCAGCCACCGATTGTTGCGCAGGTTGGCTGACCTGCAAAGATTGCACAGCTTGGGTTTGGGCTATGACGGCGCTTGCTTTGTCGGATTGCAGGCTGGAAGCTGCCACCACCGCGCCTTGCGCAAACAGAGCAGGGGTTTCAGCGCCACTGGCTTGGGTGGCTGCGACAACTATGTCTTGGCTTTCAACCGGAGCAACCACATTGCTGGGCGGTTCAATTGCCGGCGGTTTTAACGCATCGGGTTCTTGAGCGATTGCGGTTTGGGTTTGTGCCTGAATCGGTCTGGCTCGTTCCGAGCGCACAGCGCCTTGGTTCAGATTTTCGGCCTCTGCTTCGGTGGTTTTGGTTTCTTCGCCTCGGTTTTCCTGTTCTTCGGCGCGGGTTTCGGAAACTTCATAAGCTTCCATGCTAATTTTACCTGAAGGCTGCGGGTCTGCTTCCAGCGGGTCAGGCGCACTGCCCAATAATAGAAATCCGGCCAAGGCTATATGGGCTCCTATCGACACCGAGATGCCAGCCACCCATGCCAGCCAGTTTTTCATTGCAGGTTCGGCGTGACAACCAACACGACATTGCGCACGCCCTCCTGTTCCAGCTTGCTGACCAACGGCAACAGTTTTTGCAAACGCGACTGCCCGTCAGCATTGATGCGCACAAACAGGTCAGGGTTGGCGGTCAATTGTCTTGCGATTGATTGCAGCAACCCAGCCTCGGATATCGTGGTGCCATCCAACGCCAGTTGCCCATTGATGCCTATGGCAACAGTGGTGCCGCCGCTTGGCAGGTCTTCGCCCGCCAAAGATTCTGGTGGCGTTACATTAAACGGTGATGTGGCATCCATGCGCCCGACCAGCATGAAAAAGACCAACAGAAAAAACACCACATCAATCAAAGAAACAATTGTTTCCTGCGGCGGTGATTTTTTACGTAGTTTCAGCTTCATTGCGCTGCCTTCAGCCGCACCACCCGCAGGTTGGTAATGCCTGCCACTGTGGCTGCCTCGATCACCTCGACCAGACCTTGCACATTGGCAAAGCCCGAAGGCAAGATCAGCACCTGTGCGTCGGGTTGCGCGCGCAATGCCTCAGCCAAGGCTGATGCAGTGACGGTGCGGCCTTGAAATCGGGCCTCGCCAGCGGCATTGATGCTGATCAATAAGGTTGTGATGCCATCAGTGCCGGTGCTTGGCGCGGTCGGGTTTAATTCATCGCCCTTTTCGACCATCGGGATCATGTCCAGATCAAGATAGGTTGAGGTCACCATAAAAAACACAAGCAGTATCAGCATCACATCGACCAACGGTGTGAGGGTAATTAACGCTGAATTCCGGTTGCGCCGCGCGATCCTCATTGGCTTTGTGGTGCGTTCACAAGCAAATATAGACGACCGACCGAGGTCTCAATGCTATGGGCGGCGCGTTCCACCGTGGCTGAAAACATGCTAGCACCGATTGCCGCCGGAATAGCCACCACAAGGCCCACCGCAGTGGTCAGCAATGCTTGCCATATCCCGCCCGCTAAAACTGAAGCATTGGCAGCGCCTTCCGCCATTTCCAGTTCTTGAAACGACTGGATCATGCCCAGAACCGTGCCAAGCAGACCCAGCAAAGGCGAGACCAGCGCGATAACCTCAAGAATGCGAATGCCGCGATTAAGAATTTCCACCTCGGCATTGCCACGGCGTTCAACCTCGTATTCAAGCACGTTTTGCGGAATACGATTTTGCACTGCCGCAATCGCATAAGACAAAACGCGTTCAGACGGAGAGCGGGTTTTCAATTCCTGCAAAGCCATATCGTTCTGGCGTTGCTGAACCTGAGCCAAAGCAGCCTCAATGCGTTTCTTGCCAGATAAAACGCCAGCAAAATTGATCAATTTAATGACAATTATGGTCAGCGAAATCAACGACATAACCGACAGTACATAGACAACCGGTCCCCCGACATCCAACCATTCAAGAATTTGTTTAACCACCATGGCCCCCTATTTAACCAACGGTGCCGCAGCCCGGGAATTTAAGGTAAGAATGCCAAAGCAATCAAGTTCTTCGCCGTTTTGCGGTTTACAAGACCCGATGTCATGCAGCAAAATTTCACCAATGCTTGAACATTGTGTGTCAGGAATTTCAAACAGTTTAAGGGTGGTGCGATTGGCAGGCAGCGGCGCTGCGTCAATGGTCAACAAACGGTCTATCACGCCATCAGTTGAAAGAATTGCCAGTGACATCTCAAAACCTTCGAAATTCTGGCCAGTGGCGTTTTCGAACAGGAAAAAGGTCTGACAGCCGCCCTCAACCTCTTCAAATTTGTTCAATTCAACAGTTAACCCCGCCTCTTGTGCTTGCGCCATTGACGCAAATCCAAGGGTCACAATTGCTGCGGTTTTTAGTATGTTTTTCATTGATGGCCTCCCGAACCATTTGGGTAATTATTGTGATTCATCGCTACGTTAGCACGGGTTTGATTTTACGCATAACCATTCCGTTTGTTTCGGTTTTTGGTGCCATGCGGTTCTGTAGGATTCAAGCCTATGCCATGGAGAATGGCGAAAAATAAAGGCTGGGTGTTGGAAAAGGAATTGGTAAATTCTGCCGATGCTCCGCAATCCCCTAAGCAGCCTTGACATTTCACCTCGAAACCTGTGTATCCAAACCCGACCAATTCGGCGGGCTGACCCTTTGCTGAAAACTGTTTCAGGAACCAAACCAATGCACGCTTTTCGCTCTCATAAATGCCATGAACTTACCGCTGCCAATGTTGGTGAAACCGTCCGTCTTTCCGGCTGGGTGCATCGTATTCGCGACCATGGCGGAGTTTTGTTTATTGACCTTCGTGATCATTACGGCATCACACAAGTGTTGGCCGATGAAGACAGCCCCGTGTTTGGCGATCTTGAAAAAGTGCGCTCCGAATGGGTGATCCGCATTGACGGTGTGGTTAAGGCGCGCGATCAATCCCTGATCAACAAAAACATCCCCACCGGCGAGGTCGAGATTTTTATCCGTGATATGGAAGTTCTGGGTGCCTCCGAAGAGTTGCCCTTGCCCGTGTTTGGCGAGCCGGATTACCCCGAAGAAGTCCGCCTGAAATATCGTTTTCTGGACCTGCGCCGCGAGGGCATGCACAACCGCATGATGCTGCGTTCAAACGTGGTGGCCAGCTTGCGCCGTCGCATGACCGACAAGGGGTTTAACGAATTCCAAACGCCGATTATCACTGCCAGCAGCCCTGAAGGCGCGCGGGATTTTCTGGTGCCATCGCGTATGCATCCCGGCAAATTTTATGCGCTGCCCCAAGCGCCGCAGCAATTCAAACAGATGATGATGGTGTCGGGGTTTGACAAATATTTTCAAATCGCCCCGTGTTTTCGCGATGAAGACCCGCGGGCTGATCGCTCGCCAACCGATTTTTATCAGCTGGATATGGAGATGTCTTTTGTCACCCAGCAGGATGTGTTTGACACCATTGAGCCGGTAATTACCGGCGCGTTTGCGGAATTTTCCGATAAAAAAGTCAACCACGATATTCCGCAGATTTCTTATAAGGATGCGGCGCTTTGGTATGGGTCGGACAAGCCGGATTTACGTAACCCGATCAAGATGCAGATTGTATCCGAGCATTTCGCCGGATCGGGCTTTCAGATTTTTGCCAGCATTCTGGAACAGGAAGGCACGCAAGTTCGCGCTATTCCTGCGCCGACGGGAGGCTCGCGCAAATTCTGTGACCGCATGAATAAATTTGCCCAAGCCGAAGGGTTGCCCGGCATGGGTTACATTTTCTGGCGTGAAAAAACTGCTGATTCCGTGGCGCAAGAACTGGGTATCAAGGTTAAAGAAGCCCAAGCCATGTTAAAATCAGGCGAGGCCAAAGGCGGCATGGAAGCCGCCGGACCGCTGGCCAAAAACATCGGGCCGGAACGCACCGAAGCCATTCGCCAGCAGCTTGGCCTTAATGTCGGCGACGCCGCGTTTTTCCTTGGCGGCAAGCCTAAAACTTTTGAGGGTGTCGCTGGCCGCGCCCGCAATATCATCGGCAAGGAACTGGGATTGACCGACCAAAACAGCTTTGAATTTGCATGGATTGTCGATTTTCCCATCTACGAAAAAGACGAAACCACCGGCAAAATCGACTTTGAACATAACCCGTTTTCCATGCCCCAAGGCGGCATGGAGGCCTTGAACGGCGATCCGCTTAAGGTGTTGGGATACCAGTATGATCTGGCCTGTAACGGTTATGAGCTGATCTCCGGCGCGATCCGCAACCATAAGCTGGACGTGATGTATAAGGCGTTTGGCATCGCGGGTTATGACGAATCCGAGGTCGAAAAACGTTTTGGCGGCATGGTCAAGGCCTTCAAATACGGCGCGCCCCCCCATGGCGGTTGCGCGGCGGGCATTGACCGGATTGTGATGCTGTTGGCGGATGAGGAAAACATCCGCGAGGTCATCATGTTCCCCATGAACCAACGTGCCGAAGACCTGATGATGGAAGCGCCAAGCGACGTCAGCAACGAACAATTGCGCGAGTTGGGTTTGCGGGTAATTCCGCAGGAATAGGTTCTGCGCCCCGCCCGTGTTATTCCGCTGCTTCGGCAACAATAAAACCGCCCGATTGGCGGTTCCAGAAACTGGCATATTGGCCATCCATCGCCAATAGCTCGCTATGGCTGCCCTGTTCAATAATCCGGCCTTCATCCAGAACCACAATCCGGTCCATTTGCGCGATGGTTGACAGACGATGCGCAATGGCGATCACGGTTTTGCCTTTCATCAGGGTTTGCATCGTGTCCTGAATGGCGGCTTCGACCTCGCTATCCAGTGCGGATGTTGCCTCGTCCAGCACCAATATTGGCGCGTTTTTAAGGATCACCCGTGCCAAGGCAATACGTTGCCGTTGCCCGCCTGATAGTTTCACGCCGCGCTCGCCAAGGCGTGCGTCAAAGCCGGTTCGGCCTCGATTGTCTTCCAGATCAAGAATAAATTCCATCGCCTGCGCCTGTTCGCAAGCTGCGGTCAGTTCTGCCTCGCTGGCGTCTGGCCGCCCGTAAAGAATATTGTCGCGGGCGGAGCGGTTAAACATTTTCGTGTCTTGCGTGACCATACCGATTTGCTTGCGCAATCCGTCTTGGGTCAAGTCGCGCAGGTCAGTGTCATCCAGAAGAATCGCGCCATTTTCCACATCGCGCAGCCGCATCAGCAATGCCAAAACCGTTGATTTCCCCGCACCGGACCTGCCCACCAATGCCAGCTTTTCACCGGCTTTGATGGTCAGGTCAAACCCGTTTAACCCGCCGCCACTTTCGCGCCCGTAATGAAAGCCAACCTTGTCAAAACTGATTGTGCCGGTCACGTTTTGGGGCGCAGCCGCCTCGGGCCTGTCAAGTAAGGTGTAATCTTTGGCCAATGTGGCAATGCCGTCCTCAGCCGTGCCGATATCGGCAAACAATCCCATCAGCATGAATGAAAACCACCCTGTCATTGCGCCCAGACGCGAGGCCAGAATACCGGCGGTAACAATCGCCCCTGTTGGGCTGTCGCCCGTATACCAAAGTGCCAGTGCAGATCCAACCAACGCCACCGGCAACAGCCCTGCCAGGATGGCAATGGCAATACGAAACCTGAATACCTGCCGCCCGAAATTCAGCGCAGCAGTGCGAAACCGCAACAGGGTTTCGCGCGCGGCTTTGGTTTCCAGATCCGTATGGGCAAACAGCTTTACCGTGGTAATATTGGCAATACTGTCAACAAAATTACCCGAAATTGCCGATCGCGCCTCGGCGCGTGCCTTGCCCAGCGCCCGAATGCGTGGCAGGCCCCAGCGCAGGGCGGCAATATAAATCACCAGCCAGCCAAGCATTGCCAGCGCCAGCCGGTAATCGCTGGAAAACATCACAGCCGCGCCGCCCAGCAGCATGGCGCTGGCAAAAGCCACGGCATTTAACAGCTCCATCAGCAATTGGCCCAAGGCCTGATTGGTTTGCATTTGTTTTTGGTTGATACGTCCGGCGAAATCATCCTCAAAGAAATCGAGGCTTTGGCCAAGGGTATGTTTATGCATGCGAAACAAGCCCAGCACCGACAGGCCCGGGCCAAATGTCAGCGCATTCAGCCCCGCCTGAAACATAATCAGCATCGGGCGCAGCACCAGCATAAATGCCACAATCAAAACCAGCGGCCAGAAAAACCCGTCAAAGAAGATATCGCGGCCATGGGTGGCGATGCGATCAATGATCAGCCCGACAATCCACGCGGCCAGCACCTCGGCCAAGCCGATCAGGGTGGAGATAATACCCATAAAAACCACCGCCTTGCCTGACCCTGCATAAAGCCATTTGCCAAAAGCAAACAAGGTTTTGGGCGGCGCGCCGTTGGCAGGGGCAAACGGGTCAAACATGTTTTCGAAAAACTTCAAATTCTGTCCTTTGTGGTGGCGGGCTGAAGCCCGCCCTACGATTCCGTGTCGATAAAGCCGCCGGATTGGCGGTTCCAGAACCCTGCATATAGCCCGTTTAGCGCCAGCAATTCCTTGTGGGTGCCTTGTTCGGCAACGCGGCCCGCATCCAGCACCACAATCCGGTCCATCTGGGCAATCGTAGACAAACGATGCGCAATTGCAATCACGGTTTTACCTTGCATGACGCCATAAAGCGTTTCCTGAATGGCGGCTTCGACCTCGCTATCCAGTGCTGACGTGGCCTCGTCCAGCACCAATATCGGCGCGTCTTTCAGAATGACCCGCGCAATCGCAATGCGTTGCCGTTGCCCGCCTGACAATTTAACGCCGCGCTCGCCAACTTGGGCGCTATAGCCAGTATTTCCGTGCGGGTCTTGCAGGTTTTGGATAAATTCGTCAGCCTCGGCCCGTTTGGCAGCGGTCAGCATTTCGGCTTCGCTTGCATCGGGTTTGCCATACATGATGTTGGCACGCACCGAACGGTGCAACAGTGAGCTGTCTTGCGTGACCATGCCGATTTGGCTGCGCAGGCTGTCTTGGGTGACACCCCGCACCGATTGCCCGTCGATCAATATTTCGCCGTTTTCTGCATCGCGAAATCGCAGCAACAGGTTTACAAGGCTGGATTTCCCCGAACCGGACCGCCCGACCAACCCGACCTTTTCGCCAGCTTTAAAGGTCAGGTTCACATTGTCCAAACCGCCAATACCTTTGCCGTAATGATGGCTTAGGTCGCGCAGCTCAATTTTGCCGGTGGTCAGTTTCAGCTTTGGCGCGCCCCTTGCATCGGTCACCGAACGTGGCACAGACAGGGATTGCAAACCTTCGCGCATCACCCCCGCATGTTCAAACAGACGCACCGTGACCCACATGATCCAGCCGGTCATACCGTTCAGGCGGATGGTCAGGGCGGCAGCGGCTGCAACTTCGCCAACGCTTACTGTGCCAGTGGTCCATAGCCAGATCGCCGGGCCGATCACCCCAACCATCAACAACCCGTTCAGGCTGGCAAGGCTGAAGGTCAGCCGTGTCATTAGGCGCAAAAACCGCAAAAACCGGATGCGCTGGCGTTTCATGGCTGACAGCGCATAGGTTTCTTCGCGCTTGCCATGGGCAAACAGTTTTACGGTTTCGATATTGGCATAAGCATCGACAATCCGACCCGTAACCAATGATTTGGTCTCGGACATCTTTTCCGAGGCTTTTGCCACCTTTGTAGCAATCCGTTTGACAAACAGAATATAAACCACCAGCCAGATCATCATTGGCAAAGCCAGCCGGATATCAATGGTGGCCAGCACCAGTATCGCGCCCAAAACATAGGTGGCCGCATACCAGATGCCCTCCAGCGCCATATAGGTGCTGTCTTCAACAGAAGGCCCCATTTGCATAACGCGGTTAGCCAGCCTGCCGGTAAAATCATTTTGAAAAAAATCAGTGGACTGCCCCAACAGGTGTTTATGGGCCTGCCAGCGGGCTTGTTCCTGCATATTTCCCGCAAGGGTTTGTTCCAGAAACAAATGGTTTGACGTGATAAGCAGAGGCCGCAAAAACAGCACAAACAGTGCTGCGATCAGCAATTCCATGCCATGCAAGGCCCACATGTTTTCAACACCAGCGGCGTTCATCATGTCAATAATACGGCCGGAATAAAAAATCAGCCCGCTTTCCATCAACGCAGTTAAAACGCCCAAAAACGCCATCACCGGCAGCCATTTGCGAAACGGATAAAGCTGGGTTTTGATGTAATCCCACAGACCAGCAGGCGGGGTGCTTTCATCATACGCCGCAAAAGGATTAACCAAATTTTCAAATTTTTTGAACATGGGGGTGCCCTTTCATCGGGCGAATAGATTATATGAAATTAACGTGCAGCGGGCCAGTTGGCCCCGAATCCGGTGGCCTAAAGGCTGTAAATATCTGTCCAGATTATTGGCATTGCACGTTCTCCACCATGTTAGGTAGGCCAGCTATAATGTGCTATTCTGTCGCAGTCAACGGCATTGCACAGAAAAATTTCTGGTTGGATAGTGGCTGCGACTCCGCTATTCCATGCTGTGATCTAACTTTGGGGTTTTGTATGACATCTGGCAATCTGACCATCGAAAAAACCCGCGCTTCGGCATGGTTTCTAGATTTGCGCAATCAGATATGTGGTGCTTTTGAGGCGATTGAAGACGCGCAAACCCAAGGCCCTTTTGCCGGTCTGGCTGCGGGCCGCTTTAAACGTAAACCAACAAAACGTGACGGCGGCGATGGCGTAGATGCTGGGGGCGGTGAAATGTCGGTGATGCGTCAAGGCCGGGTTTTTGAAAAAGTTGGCGTTAATATCTCAACGGTTTATGGCCAGCTTGGCGCAGCGGCGCAAAAATCCATGATGGCGCGCCCCGGTTTGGCAGGGCTGGCGGATGACCCGCGTTTCTGGGCTGCGGGCATTTCACTGGTGGCGCATATGCGTTCACCAAAAACACCAGCGGTTCATATGAACACCCGCATGTTCTGGACCCCGCATGGTTGGTGGTTTGGCGGCGGCGCAGACCTGAACCCGATGGTCGAAAACGTTGAGGATACCACGTTTTTCCACGCTGAGCTGGCCAAGGCCTGTAATGCCCATGATCTCGAATATTACCCGCGCTTTAAGCAATGGGCTGACGAATATTTTATGATCAAACACTGGAATGAACCGCGCGGCGTGGGTGGTATTTTTTATGATGACCACAATACCGGCGACTGGGAGACCGATTTTGCTTTTACTCAAGACGTGGGCCGCAGTTTTCTAAAAGCATACCTGCCCATAACCGAAAAACACATGTTCACCGCGTGGACAGATGATGATCGAGAGGTTCAGTTGATCAAACGCGGGCGTTACGCGGAATTTAATCTGGTCTATGATCGCGGCACCCAATTTGGGTTGCAAACCGGCCATAACCCCGAGGCGGTGCTGATGTCTTTGCCCCCCGAATGTAAGTGGCCTTGATTTCTTGACCATTCATGCAATTGATAGCTGGATAAAACGCATCCTGCCGGTTTTTCTGCTCACAGCGTTTTTTGTGACAGCGTTTAACGCTGTTGAACACATCCAGATTAAAAATGTCTGGACGGTTGGCGATTGGCTGATCAATTATCAGGGCGGGTTTGTGCGCCGTGGTTTGTTTGGAGAGGCGCTGCTTTGGTTGGGAAATGTGCTTTCTATCCATCCAAGTTATCTGGTTCTGGGTGTTTATCTGCTTTGCTACGGGATGTTTTTCTGGTTTTCCTATTTGCTTTTGATTGGCCAGAAAAATATCCTGCCTTTTGTCTTTCTAATCGTCTCACCGTTTATATTCCTATTTCAAATCCACGATGCCCAAGGCGGGTTTCGAAAAGAAATCATCATTTTTGCACTTTTAGCTTGGCTGGTTTATGTAGCAAAAACCAAATCTTTGCGTAAATTAGAATTCACTTTTTATTTTATTCTTGCGCTATACCCGTTGATTATTCTGACCCATGAAATGTTGGCGATATGGTTGCCATATTTTGTTATCGTATTTTTGCTTAGGGCTAAAATCACCCTCCAACGAACCATGATAACGGCTTTTCTGATAGCCATCAGTCTGGTTGCATTTTGGGTCAGCTTTCAAAACCCCGGCGATATGCTGACCGCCGTCAAGATCGCTTTGGCGCTCTCTCCGGATGGATCACCATGGCTGGGTGGAGCGATCAGGGCGCTGGCGCGGGATATGGAATATGCGCAACAAAGCGTTGCGGAACGTATTGCCGAGAATAACTATATCAGCTTTTATCTAGGCACTATTTTTCTGGTTTTTCTTGCGTTTATTCCGGTTCGGGCATTGGTTTTACAAATATTCAAAAATCCCCTTGTATTAATTCTGTTTGGTATCAGCGTGGGTGGCACATTGTTGCTAGCAATGCTTGCCCATGACTGGGGCCGTTTTATTTACATTCATGCAGTAAGCATTTTTCTATTGGTATTGCTGGTTGGCGGTTCGGTTGAAAATAATACCAAAAAGGCAGGCCTTTCCAAATTGCGAGTCGCTATTTTAGCCGGGATGGCGCTTGCCTATGCGGTGGTCTGGTATTTGCCGCATTACGGGCTGGACAGTAACAATATTTCCAAATCCTATTTGCTTTATCAGATTCCCTTTTGATAAAATGTTTTGGACTGCTAATTCAAATCCGAACGAAAAAATTGATCTTACCCACTATTCGGAGCTTGTCACCTAAATGTCCAAACGCATTGCCATTATCGGCTGGGGCAGCCTGATCTGGGATCTGGAAATTCTTACCTCCCATATCTGCGGCGATTGGCAAATGACCAAAGGGCCGCAATTGCCGCTGGAATTCAGCCGGATATCGCCCAAACGCAAGATGGGGCTAGTGGTGTGTCTGGACCCAACGATTGGCATGCCTTGTGCTACCCATGTTATCCGCTCAAACCGCGATACTGTAGATGCCGCACAGGCCGATCTAGCGGCGCGCGAACGTGCGCCCCATGGCCGGATTGGCTGGGCAGATATCGCAGGGGGCGCGGGCCGTATGGGCAGCGTGGTTTTGCAAGTGCAGCAATGGTGCGCTGAAAATGGCTGGGATGGTGCGGTCTGGACCGATCTGGAGCCGAATTTTATAGACCATACCCAACAGGAATTTTCAGTGGCGCGCGGGATTGCCTATTTGAAAACTCTGAATGGTGAAAACCTGTCAGAAGCGTTTGATTATATCGAAAACGCGCCTAGCCATACTAAGACACCGCTGCGCGACGCGCTGGCTGTTGATCCTTGGTGGCAATCTCTAAAGAAAGATAAGCACTGCTGACAGGGCCATCAGCCCCGCCATCACCATCAAAAACCGTCGCCAGATTTGCGGGCTTGCCAGCAAGGGTCGCAGCCAACTACCGGTTGCTGCATAAAACAGGCAAACAAGCAGGTTTACGGTCAGAAAGGTTAAGGCAAGTTGCATTGCCTCTGTTTGCAGTGATGCGCTGCCGCCAAACCCCGCAGCCGCCGCCAAGGCTACGGCCCAGACTTTGGGGTTAACCCATTGAAACAATACTGCCTGCAACACAGTAAAAGGTTTTTCGCCACTTTGGTCTTTGGGGGCCTTGGCTGACAATAGCAGCCGATATGCCAGCCATAATATCCAAACGGCGGCAAATATTTTGAAAAGCAGCGCCAATGCCGGAATGTTTAACAACACCGCTGCCACGCCAAGCCCCGCAAGACCGGCGATCACCCCAACTCCGACAGCCACGCCAAAAATATGAGGCAGGCTGCGGATAAAGCCAAATCGCACGCCGGATGACAGCAACATAATAACATTTGGTCCGGGCGTCGCCAGACCGGCAAAAACAAACAGCACAAGCGCGAGTTCCGGCAACATCACTTATCCAATACCAAAATGACGATGCCAGATACGATGATGGCTGCCATGCACAGGTTGAAAATTCTGAACCGCAGGTCCGTATGTAACCAGCGTTGCATCCATACGCCAAACCAAACCCAGCCATTGGCCGAGGTCAACCCCGCCAAGGATGCAAGGCTCGCAGCGATTGCGGCCTCCAACAAGGGATTCTGGCCAGTGATAAAAGTAGCGACAATGCCAATCGCCATGGCCCATGCTTTGGGGTTGATCCATTGAAAGGCCACGGCCTCATAAAACCTGAACGGACGCCGTCGCGCCCCAGCCTTGCCGGGACGTTTGCCGGTGGCGATTTTGAAGGCCACAAAAAGCAGCATTGCCGCGCCAACCCAGCGCAGGGTTTCTTGTAGAATTACCGAAGCTAGAAACACCTCACCCAAACCAAACGCCATGACAAAAAGCATGATCGGAAACCCAAACGCCACCCCCAGAATATGGGGCAGGCTGGCCCGGTGGCCAAATTGCGCGCCAGATGCTGACAGCATGGCATTGTTTGGCCCCGGCGTCCAAACCATGGCCAACAGCAGGGCAAACAAGGTTATCAGGGTTTCAAAAGGCATCAACGATCCGGTTTAGGTAAGCTTAGGTGACCATTTCAAAGCAGATTGGATTTGTCCAGCTTAAACCGGCTTTTTATCCAGCGGTTTTCGAGGCGGCGCAATTCAGCACCCAGCTTTGGCCCAGCAGCAATGCGCGGCATTAAATCACCAGCAACAACCGGAAACTTTGCTTCTGCCCCCAACGTGATCTGTTGCCTTAATTCAGTTGGTAAATCTGTGCCAAGCGTGGCTGCCAAAACCAATGCATCATTTAAGGCTATGGTCGCGCCAAATCGGTAAGCGGTTTCAGCGGCTGGCAGGTTTTGGCCCTGTTTTGCCAGATATTTTGATTGAGCTTTGCTAAGCCGCAAAGCTTGCTCAGCCGTTTCTGCACCAATCACGGTAAGCCGCCGCAGCCAATCGGGTTTGACATTATTGGCCTGTTCCAAAGCAACCA
>QIGK01000042.1 GCA_003228875.1 Rhodobacterales bacterium | reverse complement strand
TGAAATATGATGTCGTTTTTGCGATGTCGACCAATGGCGAACGCCTTTCAATGCGCGATAAAGGCCCGATCTGGGTGGTTTATCCGATGAGTGATAACCCCGAATTACGCGATCCAACCTTTAATGCCCGTATGATTTGGCAACTTGTCAGTGTTGAAATAAAGTAAATGAGATCCAAGCTCTCAATCCCCAGCCTGATTTTTGTCAGCCTTTTGGTTGTCGCTGTTGGGCTGGCCGGTTTTGGGTTTTTTGGGTTTCAAAAAGACTTGGCCGCGCTGAATAAATCCAATCAGGAGAATATTTCTTGGTCTGCAATGCAGTTGGATATGGAATTGTTGCGTTTTCATGACGCGATACTTTCGTTAAAAAATGATGAAGGCCTGACTGAGCGACAATTCAACCAGCGGTTTGATATTTTATGGAGCAGAGTTGCGATATTTCAGCAGGGCCGTGTTGGCGAACGGCTAAGAAGTTATGATAGCGAAACAAATATACTGGGCCGGCTTTTTGCGGAAATTCAAGCGCAGGCTATTGTTGTTGAAAATATCGATTCCGTATCACCCAGTGAGATTGACAGTTTGCTGGGAATCCTGGAACAGTATTCCATTGAAATACGTGGACTTAGCAAATCTATTTTTGTTGGCGAAGAAAAAATCCGGTCCGATCTGAATGCGCAAATGCGCGCCAGTGCTAATTCGACCTTAACGCTTAGTATCGCTTCGGTGATTTTTTTGTTGATTGGTTTGACTATCAGCAGTTGGCAGGCCCGCAGGTTCAAGAACCTCGCCCATAAAAATAAGCTGCTTGCTGAAATTGCCGAAAATGCCAGCCAATCCAAAACCCGGTTCCTGACCATGATGAGCCATGAGTTGAGAACGCCAATGAACGGAGTGTTAGGGTTATTAGCACTGCTTCGCCAAAGCAAAACCACGGAACCTCAGGAAAATATTATCGAACAGGCTGAAAGATCAGCGCAGCAAATGATTTGCATGCTGACCGATATTCTTGATTTTGCAGCGTTGCAAAATAACGACATAGAACTCGAATCTAAATCGTTTGAGATTGTTCAGCTTGTTGAAACCCTAATTGACTTATTCACACCGGAGGCCCGGCGTGCAGGCATAAAACTTGAGGTTCTTTATGCTGGGGAAGGGCCTTTGCGTATTGCCGGAGACTTTCGCAGGCTTAAACAAATATACACTCAATTGGCCAGCTATTTTGTTGATTTGGCTGGCCTCAGGTCAATTTCGATGGAATTCAAAATCGAAGAATCTGAGCTGAAAACCAAAATAGCATTGACGTATGCGTCAGAGGGCAAGGGCTGGAATCCGGATCTGGTGATTGGTGGGCGGACTGACAATAGCGATAGCTTTGCGGCCGATGCGCTTGGCCCTGCGGTTGCCCGTGGTTTGATTTCAGCGATGGGCGGCAGAATATTTTTACCGCCGAATCCTGGTGATCAAGTGATCATCGCGGTTGTGGTGCCGATCTTGCGTCTTGAATTATCCACCGTATATGTGCAGTTGGAAATGTCTTCGGATGTCATGGCAACCATATGCAAGACTGCTTTGCGGGACGCACCGGTTTGTTTTCAGCCCCCTGAAAAAGCCAGCGACGTGCATATTATCTTGTTTGAAACCGGCGGTTTGGACGAAGCAGGAAAAGTTTCAAACCTGCATAAAAACTTTTCCAATGCTCTGATCATTGCTATTGGCAGGCCGATTAACCCTGATATTTTTGATTCAGTTATCCATTTTCCGACCCAAATTTCCGAAAAGATCAAACCTGTGATAATCGGGCTGGCGTCATAATTTGCTAACCAAATTGAAATATTAAGTGTATAATACAACCTGAACACGAACAGAATCATTCTTTTACAGAGAACCAATGCCAGCAACCAAAAAACCATTGCTATGGGAAGCACCGACCGCAGATGAAGATGCGCGTCAACAGCAATTGTTTGCCCATGACATCCGTTCCGCTTTGAGCGGTATTATAGGGGGGTTGTCGCTGATCAAAGGTTTGAATTTTTCTGACGAAGATAAAATGCATCTTAGCCGGTCCAGCGCCTCGGCCCAAATGTTGTTGGGCCTGTTGGACGGGGCTGATAACAGGGTTGCTGAACTTGCTGACAACCGGCACAAAAAAGACCCTTCCGATGCTGGGGTGGAGATTAAAAAACTTCAGGAACGCTGGACAGGGGAAGCTTTTGAAAAAGGCATAACCCTTGATTTGTCATGCGAAAAATCCAGTGTTGTTTCTTTGGATATTTCAGCGCTGGATTTCCAGCGGATATTTGGTAATATCATCGGGAATGCCATCAAATTTACCGCCGCGGGGCAAGTCAAAGTTCGTTTTGGAATTGACCGAGAAAACAGATTTTTCGGCATAACCGAGGATAGCGGTCCCGGATTTTCGACAAGCGCACTTGAAACCCTGTTTGCTTTTCAAAGCCGCCCTGAAAGCCCGAATAAAACAGGTTCGGGTCTGGGGATTTTTATCGCCAAAACCCTTGTTGATGCCGCTGGCGGGGCATTAAATGTTGATAATGATAGCCAAGCTGGTGCCAAGGTTTCGGTCTATCTACCTGTGGTCGCGGCGCCCGCTGCTGTGGGGTCTGCGCGGGCAACACCTAAAAACGATGATCTGCCGGATCTTTCACATCTTGATATTCTGATGGCCGAAGACAATTTGACCAATCAGATGGTGGTTACGCAAATGCTACGGACAATGGGGGCGGATTGCGTGATTGCCTCAGACGGTGTTGAGGCGATGGAGCGGTTCGAAGAACAGGTTTTTGATATTGCGCTTATCGACATCGAAATGCCGAGAATGTCCGGTTTGGAAGTTATGCGCAGCATCCGCAGCCGCAATGACGCAAAAGCGGTCACGCCACTGGTTGCACTGACAGCCTATGTTTTGCCCGAGCATCAAGATCGGATCAATGCTGCCGGTGCAAATGGCCTAATTTCAAAACCGTTAACAAATATCGCTGAATTCGGGCGCAATATTTTGTCTTATGTGGCTAAAAAACCACCGGAACCAAAGCCGGATTCCAATGTTTTGGCGGCGACCACCGAAACCTGTATCGACAGGTCGATTTATGACGGTCTGGCTGAAATGATTGGCGCGGAATCTATGCTTGAACTTTTGGGTAAAGTTAAAACTGATATCCAGAGTGTCAAACAAGGTATTGCTGACGGGAACCGCGACCGGTCCGGCAATGCCATCGGATCAAACACGCATATATTGATTTCGGTTGCCGGCGCGATTGGCGCGACGGATCTTCAGAATGCGGCGCAGTCCTTAAACACATTGTCCAAAACCTCAAACTGGACTGAGATAGAAACAGGATCAAATTTGTGCCTAAAAGGGTGTGATCAAGTGCTGAGTTTTGTTGAATCGCAAATCTAGGGCGGGTAAGCTGCTGAAATGACCCGATCAATTCTCCTTGTTGAAGACACCCAATCCCTTGCAATGGTTTATCGGGCGGTTCTGAAAAAGAACGGCTTTCAGGTCGAAAGCGCAAATTCGTTGTTTGAAACCCGCAACGCCATTGCTTCGCGGGAATTCAGCACTGTTTTACTGGACTTGATGCTGCCTGATGGTGACGGCATGGATGTCATTTCGGAAATTCTCGGCAGCAATCTAAGCACAAAGGTTATTGTAATCACCGCCAATGGTTCCATCAATCGCGCCATTGACGCGATGCGACTTGGTGCGTTTGATTATCTGGTAAAACCATTTGATGAAAAACGGTTGATTGATGCGGTTAGCAACGCTGACAAAACATTTATTGAGGCGGGTAACAATCGCAAAGTTGAATCCATAAGCGATGTTGGTTTCAAAAGCTTTATCGGCCTTTCACCGGCAATGGTTGATATTTACAAGATGATCAATAATATTGGCCGGTCGCTTGCCACTGTGTTTATTACCGGCGAAAGTGGCACCGGAAAAGAGGTGGCAGCACAGGCTATCCATGCGGTTTCAGGGCGCTCCAAAGGCCCGTTTGTGCCGTTAAACTGCGGGGCCATTCCAGCCGATTTGCTGGAATCTGAAGTTTTTGGCCATCTAAAAGGCTCGTTCACCGGCGCCATTGCTGACAAAAAAGGCGCTGCGGCTATGGCCTCGGGCGGGACTTTGTTTCTGGACGAAATATGCGAGATGGATCTGGCATTGCAAACAAAATTATTGCGTTTCCTTGAGACTTCAAAAATTCAGCCGGTCGGCGCGACCTCTCAGGTTTCGGTTGATGTTCGCATTTTATGTGCAACCAACCGCAACCCCGAAGAAGAAGTTCGCCAAGGCCGCTTTCGCGAAGATCTGTATTATCGCCTGCATGTCGTGCCGATCCATATGCCCGCACTGCGCGACCGGCGTCAGGATATTCTGGCAATCGCGCAGAGCAAACTAGTGGAATTTGCACATGAGGAAGGCAAAACTTTTGTCGGTTTTTCAGATGACGTAAAAGAACGGCTTTTTTCGTTAAACTGGCCGGGAAATGTGCGCCAGTTATTGAATATTCTGCGTAATATTGTTGTTTTGAACGACGGCGAAATTGTCACAATGGATATGCTGCCAGCTGAGGTGAGCGCCAAACAAACCAGCGCCACCGATACTGAAAATCAAACCGCTGACAATATGGCCGACCCCGTGAACCAAATCGAAAAACCTACATCAACCATTTTTGTTGAAAAAACCCTAGCCAAGATGGAGCGTGAATTTGTCGAGGCTACCATTGACCATTGCAATGGTTCAGTGCCGCGTGCCGCAATTATTCTGGATGTGTCACCCTCAACCATTTATCGCAAACGCGAAACTTGGAAAACCCATTGATTTCCAGCGAAGGCCTTGCAACCGCCTAATTACTGGGCGCATAGTTGGGTTTTGATTTGAGGCCCGCAATGTCATTATTTGAAGCTGCAAAATTTGTGCGTGAAAACGCCCACGCCCCTTATTCTAATTTTCATGTCGGCGCGGCATTGCGCAGCGCATCGGGGGCTGTGTTTTCCGGTTGTAACGTTGAAAACGCGGCCTATCCAGAAGGCACCTGTGCTGAAGCAGGCGCAATTGCTGCAATGGTTGCCGCTGGCGAAACACAGATTATGGAAATTCTGATTATGGCGGATGCAGACCAACCCGTGACGCCCTGCGGTGGCTGCCGCCAAAAAATATCGGAATTTGCCGACAAAGATGTGGTGGTTATTATTGCCTCGCCAACGGCTGAACAGTTTCGCACCACCATTGGTGAAATGTTGCCGGGTTCTTTTGGTCTGGACCATTTGAGCAAAGTAAAATCATAATGCTGGCGCAAGAAATCATTGCAGCCAAGCGCGACGGGCGCGAATTATCCCAAGCCGAGCTTGGTTTTTTTGCCAATGGTATTGCCGATGGTTCGGTCTCAGGTGAACAGGCCGCCGCATTTGCGATGGCGGTTTTCTTTCAAAAAATGTCTATGGTTGAGCGGGTAAATCTAACCAAAGCCATGCGCGATAGCGGCGATGTGCTGACATGGGATTTACCCGGTCCGGTGCTTGATAAACATTCTACCGGCGGTGTCGGGGATAATATTTCTTTGATGTTAGCCCCTGCATTGGCGGCATGCGGTGCGTTTGTGCCGATGATTTCGGGGCGCGGATTGGGCCATACCGGAGGCACGCTGGATAAATTTGATGCCATACCTGGTTATCAGACTCAGCCCGATATTGAGGTCTTGCGCCGTGTCACCCGCGATGTAGGCTGTGCAATCATTGGTCAGACGGGGCAGGTTGCCCCCGCTGACAAACGGCTATATGGCATTCGCGATGTCACAGCGACGGTTGAATCGGTTGATCTTATTACTGCATCAATTCTGTCTAAAAAACTGGCGGCAGGGCTTGAAGGGCTGGTTCTGGATGTAAAATGCGGCAGTGGTGCTTTTATGGACAGTCCTGAAAAGGCCCGCGAACTCGCCCAAAGTCTGGTTGAGGTCGCCAACGGGGCAGGGTGTGCAACTACTGCCCTGATCACTGACATGAACGAACCTTTGGCCCGCGCCGCAGGTAACGCGATTGAGGTTGAAAACGCGGTGAATTTTCTGACTGGCAAGGAAATCGACAGTCGCCTGTGGGATGTTACGCTTGCGCTGGGCGCAGAGCTTTTGGCCAATGCCGGCTTGGCTGACGGGTCAAAAGCTGGGATCGCGCAAATGCAAAAAGCTTTTCAATCCGGCGCGGCGGCAGAAAAATTTGGCGAGATGGTAGCAGCGCTTGGCGGGCCAGTGGATTACGTTGAAAACATGGAACAATATCTGCCCAGATGTGACTTTATCGAAGAAATCTATACCAAGGAACAAGGGTTTGTTGGTGCTATTAACACCAAAAACATTGGCATGGCTGTGGTTGATCTAGGCGGCGGGCGGCGGCAATCAAGTGACAGCATCGACCACGGTGTTGGCTTGGATTGGCTGGCGGGCATTGGCCAGATTGTCGGTGCGGAACAACCGATTGCGCGTATTCATGCAAAAACACTGGATACGCTTAATGCGGCAAAAAAACGAATTTTGGCGGCGTATGAAATTTCTGACAAGCCGCCAGTGGAAACTCCTTTGATTATTGAGCGCCTGTCGCCATGAGCCGAGCAATTTTGTTGATATTGGATTCCGTGGGCATCGGCGGTGCGCTTGATGCCGATGATTTTGGAGATCGGGGGTCTGACACAATTGGTCATATCGCGCAGGAATGCGCAGCGGGGCGCGCGGATATTGCTCGAAATGGGCTGCTGAACCTGCCAAACCTGTGCCAGTTGGGGCTTGGTTCCGCTGCCAAACTGGCAACCGGGGTATTGCCGCCGGGCTTAACCGATGGCCCGAACGCCTGTTTTGCGGCGGCCAACGAGGTGTCACAGGGCAAAGACACACCAACCGGACATTGGGAATTAACTGGTGTTCCCGTGCCGTTTGAATGGCATTATTTCCCAGATACCCAGCCATGCTTTCCTGCTGATAAAATTCAGGAATTTGTCAGCCGCGCCAAATTACCAGGGATTTTGGCTGACCGTCATGCTTCTGGGTTAAAAATCATCGAAGAATTTGGCGAGGAACATGTGCAAAGCGGCAAGCCGATTTGTTACACCTCAGCAGACAGTGTTTTTCAAATAGCGGCCCATGAGCAAAGCTTTGGTCTGCCGCGTCTGCTGGGAATTTGCGAAATTGCTGCTGAAATATTTCATCCGATGATGGTTGGGCGGGTGATTGCGCGGCCTTTTATTGGCAATGACAAGGCTAGTTTTCAGCGGACCCCGAACCGTCGCGATTACGCAATTTCACCGCCCGATGATACGCTGTGTGATCGGGTCGTGGCCGCAGGTGGCAATGTATTGGCGGTTGGCAAAATTGGCGATATATTTGCGCATCGGGGCATCAGTCAGGTGTTCAAAGGCAAAAACGATATGGCACTGGTTGATCACACTGTCCGATTGATGGATCAAGCAAAAAGCGGTGATCTGATTTTTGCCAATTATGTTGAATTTGATAGTCTTTATGGGCATCCACGCGATGTTGCGGGCTATGCACATGCTTTGGAAGCTTTTGATGTCCGCTTGCCGGAAATTCTGGCAGGTTTGCGGCTGGGTGATTTACTGGTAATTTCGGCCGATCATGGCAATGATCCCACATGGCATGGCAGTGAACATACCCGTGAAAGGGTCCCGGTTTTGTTGACAGGGCCAGATATTCCCGCATCAAATCTTGGGCAAATTGCGTTTGCCGATGTGGGGGAAACCATCGCCAGCTATCTGGGCTTGGCAAAAGGAAAACACGGGGAGAATATCATTGTCTGAATGGCGTGACATCGCAAAAACCGAAATCCACTTGCATCTGGAAGGCGCAGCGCCGCCAGATTTTATCCGGCAGTTGGCGGGCGAGAAAAAGATCGATCTGTCCGGCGTATTTGATGCCGCTGGCAATTATAAATGGGTTGATTTTGTCGATTTTTTGAATACCTATGAACGGGCCTGTGAAGTATTGAAAGCCCCTGAGGATTTCAAACGCCTTGTTGAGGCAGTATTGGCTGAATCTGCCTCGCACGGTGTTGTTTATACAGAATTATTCTTGGCTCCGGATTTTTGCGGCGGCGGTGATTTGATCGCTTGGAAAGAATATCTGGCTGCCATGTCCGAAGGCGCGATTGCTGCCAAAGCCGCCTTTGGGATCGAGGCGCGTTTCATTGCCACCTGTGTGCGGCACTTAGGGGCCGATCAGGCGAAAATTACCTCAAAAGTCGCCGCTGAAACCGCATCGGGGCTGCTAACCGGCTGGGGTATGGGCGGCGATGAGGCATTTGGCGCGGCGGCAGATTTTACTTATGCGTTTGAACAAGCGGCTGAATCGGGGCTTGGCATTACATCCCATGCTGGCGAGGTTTGCGGGCCGGATTCAGTGCGTGATACGCTCGACAATCTGCCGGTCAGCCGTATCGGCCACGGGGTGCGCAGCGTCGATGACCCTGATCTGGTGCGGCGACTGATTGAAAACGACATTGTTCTTGAGGTGAATCCGGGGTCCAACATTTCGCTGTCTTTGTTCAAAAACCTGAAAGAACATCCAATTTCGGCTTTGCGCGATGCGGGCGTCAAAATAACCGTTTCGACCGATGATCCGCCCTATTTTCACACCGATATGACCGCTGAATACACCAATCTGCACCAAGAATTGGGCTGGGAAGTCAAAGATTTTAATGCCATAAATCAAACGGCAATGCAGGCAGCTTTTTGTGATGATGCAACCCGCAAAACACTATTAAAGAAATTTGAAGGAGCATAAAATGCAAGAACATTTTACCTTGGTTGATCACCCGTTGGTGCAACATAAACTGACAAAAATGCGTGAAAAATCGACATCCTCAGCGGTCTTCCGGCAGTTGTTGCGCGAAATAAGCCATTTACTGGCATATGAAGTCACCCGTGGTTTGCCCATGACCACAACCCCGATTGAAACCCCGATGGAGGCCATGGAAGCCCCTGTTCTAAAAGGCAAAAAACTGGCTTTGGTTTCTATTTTACGGGCAGGAAATGGCTTGCTTGACGGTGTGCTGGAACTTATTCCGTCAGCGCGGGTCGGGTTTGTGGGCCTGTATCGCGATGAAAAAACCTTACAACCGGTGCAGTATTATTTTAAGGTTCCCAAAGACCTAGAGCAACGGGTGGTAATCGCGGTTGATCCGATGCTTGCGACCGGTAATTCCTCGGTTAAGGCGATTGATTTGTTGAAAGAGGCCGGTGCCAAGGATATTCGGTTTTTATGCCTGCTTGCCGCCCCTGAAGGTGTTGCACGTATGAAAGAAGCCCACCCCGATGTGGCGATTGTTTCGGCGGCACTGGACCGGCAATTAAGCGATATTGGCTATATCCTGCCCGGGCTTGGCGATGCAGGTGACCGGATGTTTGGTACGAAATAGCACGGTAAATCTTTGAATCATTCAACAAAAATCGGCACTTGGGTATTTTGGTTTCTACTGCTAATTGGTTCTGGCGTTATTGGAATTTATCTTTTTGCTGATGTTAACGGCGCGGTGCTCATACTGCGGGATGATATTTGGTTTCAGCCGATCATCTTTAATTATGCTGAAAATGGCAGGCTGGCGCATCCGTTCTTGTCTCCGATCAAGGGAAACCCATCAGGGGAATTATTGTGGCACGGTTGGCTGATGCCGACATTAGTCGGCGAAATTCAAAGCTGGTTTACGGGTTTGTCTAGCATTGCCCAGGCCAAATTTTCCAGCCATCTGGTCGCGCTTTTGGTATTTTGGGGCTATGCGCTGTTTTGTTTTCACCGGTTCGGAGCTTTAAAGGCCATAATTTGCTTACCGGTGTTTTTGGGATTGTTCTTGTTTCAGGCTGGTCGCCCAGAACTGATTGCTTCTGTAATTCTATTGCTGTTCTTTTGGGGCGCTGAGTGGCGAAATCTGGTTTTACGTCTTGTTTTAATTGTGTTTTGTATTTCGGCTGTTGCCATTACCAGCCCTGTTTTAGCTGTTTACCTTGCTTTGATTAGTGGCGTTATCCTGTTTAGCTCGGACCTAGAAAGAAAGCTGTGCTGGTTGATGGTTTTGGCCCAGATAGTGTTGGTCCCTTTTGTGGTTCTCTTGTTAACTCTTTTGTTTACAGATTTAGCGCTGTTGGACTGGATTGCCGGGATTTTTGAACATGCCAAGCGAATTTCAAGTCGCGCGGATGGTAGTTTTGGCAGTTATTTTGTGATGAATGCTAGATTGCCTTTGATGATCTTGTTGATCATATCGCTTGTGTTACTTGGGGCTGAAAGGTGTTTTTTCTATCGCAAACCAGAGATTTGGTTTGGTGTTCTTGCCCTTATGATTTTGATTTATTTTACTTCTATTCGCGTGCCGACAACGGTTTATAATATTGGCTGGTTACTGCCTTTTGTAGTTTTTTTTGCGTCATCAGATAGTCGGCTTGCTGGTCGGATACAAACCGTAATATTGGCGTGGCTGTCAGCCGCATTTGTGCTTTCAATTGGTCTGAGTAGTGTTTTAACGGTGAAAAATATTAAAGAGGGCGTTCCGGCGGCAAAACTGCTGCTTGCTGTGCAAGAGCTGCCAGAGGGAACATTATTTTTGACAGATAGATATAGCCTGGCTGGCAATGCCTTGATTGGGGATATTTGGGGGCAAGACCGGTTTACGGATGACCCTTCCAAAGCGGCTTACCGTATTTCATTCCAAACAATTTCAAATCGTGCTGCACCGGAAATTTTGGTGATGGAATGTTTGGTTTTTTCAACGTTTCAACAAGAGCCATTAAGGATTTTTGGTACGGATTTATGGTTTTCCCGTCGTGATTGGGCTTTTGCGATCATTCAGACCAAAAATTGCCCCTAAGGTCGGTTTAACTATGCTAAGCCTTTCAAACGCAGTTTGGCGATTTGATGCACTTGATCAAGCGCTTCGCGAAATTCCTGCTCGGGTGAATTGTCAATTCTGCTGCGGAAATTCGTAAGAATTTCAACCCGATAGCGGCCTTTAACAGCCAAGATATACGGAAAGCCGAATTTGGCTTTATAGCTGTCATTCAGCTGGGTAAACTCAGAAAATTCGGCCTCAGAGCATTCATCCAGCCCTGCACCGGCCTGTTCCGATGTGCTTTCAACGGTCAGGGTGCCGGATTTGGCAAGCTTTCCGGCCAGATCAGGGTGGGTGCGCAACAATGCCAGCTGTGCGTCTTTGCCCGCATTTTCCACCACTTCGCGCATTTTTACCGAAAGGTCGCCCATACCACCGCCAAATGCGGTCTCAGCCACCCAGGGCGAGTGTTCATAAATGCCGCCATAGATTTCGACAAATTTGGCTTTTATATCGTCTAGTTTCCGCATCTGATCCCTCAAAAAGAAGTGCTTTCCGTTGCGGAAAACCGGCGTTATCATTTTGCTGTAGCAAATCAGGTGGGACAATGGAATCAATTTTACAGGAATGGATTAGCTTGTTTGTCCGCTGGGCGCATATCATTGCCGCCATCGGCTGGATCGGGTCTTCGTTTTATTTTATGTGGCTGGATGCATCTTTAAAAAAACGCAAAGGCTTGCCTGACGGTGCCAAAGGCGACAGTTGGGCGGTGCATGGCGGCGGGTTTTACCATGTTGTCAAATACCAGATCGCGCCTGACGAAATGCCCGAAGCCCTGAAATGGTTCAAATGGGAAGCCTATACAACATGGCTAACCGGATTCCTGTTGATCGCTGTCACTTATTATTGGGGGGCCAAAGGGTTTTTGATTGACCGTGAGGTCATGGATTTAGAAGTTTGGGAAGCGATTTTTATTTCGGTGTTGTCAATGGCGCTGGCATGGGTTTTTTATGACGCCTTGTGTAAATCAGCGCTGCGCAAATCGCCTGTTCTGGTATTTGCGGTGCTGTTTGTGGCCATTGTTGCGGCGGCTTACGGGTTTCAACAGGTGTTTTCGGCGCGTGCGGCTTGGCTGCATACCGGCGTGATTGTTGCCACGATGATGACGGGCAATGTGTTTTTGGTGATTATCCCAAACACCAAAGTTGTGGTAGCTGACCTGAAAGCGGGGCGAACGCCGGATGGCCGCTATGGAGAGATCGCCAAGCTGCGTTCCACCCATAATAATTACCTGACATTGCCGGTGGTTCTGATGATGATCTCCAACCATTATCCGGTGGCATTCGGGCATCCGTATGCATGGGTTTTGGTGGCCATGGTGCTGGTTATTGGCGTGGTTGTGCGGGTGTTTTACAACATGCATGAGGCCGGAGTTCACGGAAAAATGCTATATTGGCAATGGCCGGTTGTTGCGGCCATGGTGGTGGCGATGATCGCGTTTTCAACATGGCGGCCCGATCAGGTTGAGGTTGATTATGTTCCGATCGAGGCCATGGAAATTGTCGCGGTCAATTGTACTATTTGCCATTCAGTATCACCCACAAACGAGTTTTTTGACGAAGCACCGGGCGATGTAAAATTTGATACGCTGGAAGAAATCCGTTCGTTTAGATCAAAAATTCTGGTGCAATCGGTTTTGTCTAACAACATGCCACTTGGCAATGAAACGGGTATGACCGCTGAGGATCGCGCAATGCTTGGCTCATGGCTCCGCGCCGGTGCTCCGGCTGAATAATGGCGACCTTGCTGGTTAAAAACGCGGATGTTCTGGTGACGATGGACCAGACAAGGCGGGAAATTTCCGGCGATATTTTTGTGCGTGACGGCATGATCGAGGCGGTTGGTGAAACGTCGCAAATTGCGGATGAAATTGTTGATGCAAAGGGCTGTGTGGTGACACCGGGCTTGGTGAATACCCATCATCATTTGTATCAAACCCTGACCAAAGCCGTGCCGGGTGGCCAAGATGCGCTGCTGTTTGGCTGGCTGAAAACCCTTTATCCCATATGGGGGCAGATGGGGCCGGAACATATGTTTGTCTCGGCTCAGATCGGGCTGGCGGAACTGGCGCTTTCGGGCTGCACAATGTCCTCGGATCATCTGTATTTGTTTCCAAATGAGGTGCGTCTGGAAGACACGATTGAGGCGGCGCAAAGCATTGGATTGCGGTTCCACCCGACACGCGGCGCAATGAGCATTGGCGAAAGCGATGGGGGATTGCCGCCGGACAGTCTGGTTGAACTGGAAGCCGCTATTCTGGAGGATTGCATCCGGCTGATTGACAGGCATCACGATGCAAGCGACGGGTCGATGTTACGCATTGGTATTGCGCCTTGCTCGCCGTTTTCCGTCAGCCGCGAATTGATGCGCGACGCGGCGATATTGGCGCGCGATAAGGGTGTGATGTTGCACACCCATCTGGCTGAAAACGATGAAGATATTGCCTATAGTCTAGAAAAATTCGGCTGTCGTCCGGGCCAATATGCCGAGGATCTGGGCTGGGTGGGCGATGATGTTTGGCACGCCCATTGTGTGAAACTGGACGCGCAGGAAATTGACCTGTTTGCCCGCACCGGCACCGGCGTTTCCCATTGCCCCTGTTCAAATTGCCGCCTTGGTTCGGGCATTGCGCCGGTGCGGACCATGCGCGATGCTGGGGTGAATGTGGCGCTGGGGGTCGATGGATCAGCCAGCAATGACAGCGGTAGTTTGATTGGAGAGGCACGCATGGCGATGCTGTTGCAACGGGTTAAGAACGGGGCAGACAGTATCGGCGCGCGAGAGATTTTGGAAATTGCCACCCTTGGCGGCGCAAAGGTTCTGGGGCGCCAGGATTGCGGATCGCTGGAGGTTGGTAAGCGCTCCGATTTTGCTATCTGGGATATGTCGGGCTTGCAAAATGCCGGATCATGGGATCCGGTGGCAGCACTTGTATTTTGTGGGCCGCAATCGGTGCGTGACCTTTACGTTGAAGGCCGCGCAGTGGTGCAGGCGGGCAATCTGACCGGCTTTGATTTGCCAATGGTAATTGAAAAAGCCAACAGGCTGGCGCAAGGCTTGGCAGGGCAGCGCTGAACGCTGCCCTCCAATTTTATCAGTCTTCTTCCGGCAGAACCAGATTAAGCACAATCGCGATAATCGCGGTGGGCAACAGGCCCGAGATTAGCAATGTTTTGGCAACGCCCGGCACGTATTGCACAGCACTTGGCACCAGATTGATACCAATACCAACCGACAGCGAAACCGCAATAATAACCATATTGCGGCGGGTCATTTTAACCTCGGTCAACATGTTAAGGCCTGCGGAAATCACCATGCCGAACATCACAATCACACCGCCGCCAAGCACTGGCAAAGGCATTGATGCAATCACGCCACCGATTTTTGGCAGCAAGCCACTGACGATCAGGATGATGGCTGAAATGGTCACCACATGGCGGCTCATGATGCCGGTCATGGCCACGATGCCAGCGTTTTGCGAAAACGAGGTATTGGGCAAGCCGCCAAACAAGCCACCTATCAGCGAGCCAAGCCCGTCAGCATAGGTGGCGCCTGTGATTTCCTTGTCTGTTGCTGCACGTCCTGCGCCACCTTGGGTGGTTGCGTTTGTGTCTCCGACGGTTTCGATGGCTGAGACAACGACGACCAAAACTATGGCAATGGTTGCGCCCCATTCAAATTGAAACCCAAAAGGCATGAACTCGGGCAAAGCAAACACAGCCGCGCTGGCCACTGGGGCAAAATTTACCAAGCCGGTAAAATAGGCCACCACATAACCGGCCAGCAAACCAATTAAAATGGCGGCTGCTGACATCGTGCCTTTGGTATAAAACTTAACCCCAAGTGCAACAATGATCACGGTAAGGGCCGGAAACCAATGCGCCCATGAACCAAAGCTTTCAGCTGCCATCTGAAAATCAGCCGCGCCACCGGCTGCGTATTTTATCCCCACAGGGATCAAATACAAACCGATCGACATAATGACCAAGCCGGTGACAAGCGGTGGAAACAAAAACCGTAGTTTGGCAATAACGGAGCCAAGCGCAAAATGCACCACGCCGCCGATGATAACCGCCCCCATCACGGTTGCCATGCCGCTGGTTGCGGCGATTGCGAACATGATCGACACAAAGGCAAAACTTGTGCCTTGCATGATCGGCAGGCGCGCACCAATCGGCCCAAGACCCACGGTTTGAAACAAGGTCGCGACACCGGCAAACAGCATGGCCATTTGCACAAGATAAACTTTTTCAGGGCTGGTGAAAGCAAACCCCGCTGCACCGGCAATAATGATCGCCGGCGTGACGTTTGAGGCAAACATCGCCAAAACGTGTTGCAGCCCAAGCGGTAACGCTTGTGCGATTGGTGGTGTTTTATTCGGGTCCGAATAGGCCCCTGCTGTATCTGACATATTTATCCCTCTTCCTTTTAATCGCGCTTTTCTAGCGCAAGCTGGATTTTGGCTTTTGGCCAAAGATCGGCGAATTCTCGCCGAAAATACAGGATATAGCAAGTTTTTTGTTAATTTCGCTAAATATAGCGTGTCAACCTACGGGCTGTCCGTTGACATAAACCGCCTCAATTGCCCGGTCGTCACCCAACATTATGGTTGGGAAAACGACCTCCCAAAAATTCTCAGCCCGGGCAACGCGTTGTTCAATGACCGGGGTTGAGGCCAGATTTATGACCACAATGTCACCCTCTCGACCCACCACAAGATTGCCGATTTTATTGCCAACCAGAAGCGCGTCAGCGCTGCCTTGGGTTGCCATCCAAAGCAATTGCGCCGGGTGCAAGGCATCACCGCGAAGCTGGCCGATTTCATAGGCTGACGCCATGGTGCGCAGCATCGAAAACGATGATCCGCCGCCAATATCGGTGGCCAATCCGGTGGGGATATGCATTTCATGGGCACGTTTTGCGTTAAATAGGCCAGAACCGATAAAGGCGTTTGAGGTCGGGCAATGGGCAAGGCTGCTGCCGCTGGCTTTGACTGCGTCCCATTCGCGGTCCGACAGGTAAATGGAGTGGCCCAGCACCGCGCCCGGGCCGGTCAGGCCAAAATGTTCATAAACTGCCAGATAATCCTGTTGATCAGGGAATAAATCTTGCACCCATGCGATTTCCTCGGCTTGCTCGGAAAGGTGGGTTTGCATCAGGCAATCAGGGAATTCGGCCCATAACGCGCCGGTGGCTTCCAGCTGTGTCTCGGTTGAGGTTGGCGCAAAACGAGGCGTGATCACATAAGAAAGCCGGTCGACATTATGCCATTTGCGTAACAGTGCTTTGCTATCATCATATCCCGATTGGGCTGTGTCACGCAGCTCGTCAGGTGCGTTACGGTCCATCATCACTTTGCCGCCCAGCATGCGCAGCCCGCGTTTTTGCGCGGCCTCAAAATAGGCATCGACGCTTTCAGGATGAATGGTGCAATAGGCGCAAGCAGTGGTGATACCGTTGCTTAGATTTAGGTCCAGATAAGTCTTGGCAACCTGATCAGCGTATTCACGATCTGCAAAGCGGGTCTCTTCGGGAAAGGTATAAGTGTTGAGCCAGTCAATCAGACGTTTGCCCCAACTGGCAATAATTGCGGTTTGGGAATAATGGGCATGGGCATCAATAAACCCCGCCATGATCAGGCTGTCGCCATGATCGGTGACTTTGGCATCCGGGTGTTTGGCGCGCAGATCATCGGCGTTGCCAACCGCACGAATATAGCCATTCTCAACCAAAACCGCACCGCGACGTTCATGGTTTACGGCATCGGCAATTGGCGCATGCCAAGGGTTGGCGGTGAAAGAAAGGGTTTGCCCCAAAAGTAGCTGTGCCATGAAATTCCCCGCAAATTTTCATCAGATTACAAAAACCCGATGCAATTGCAATCAGCTGCTTGTAAGGTTTACCAACTTTTTAAGCGAGGGCAAAATGACTGACAGCCGTGTAACGGAATTTGAACAAGATCAGGAATATGCCCTGAATACCGACCTGATCGATGCAATTCTGGTGGCGGTTGAGGCGGGGCATCAGGGCCGTCTAATTTCTCGGACAGGTCATTGATTACATGCGCGGGTCTGAGGACCTGCCCGAGGTGTTTTATGATGTGATCATTGTTGACTCGATGATGCACCCAATCGGCGATGTGCGATTGGGGCCAATCATGGGCACCGTGTGCGAGGCGCTGATAGCCGAATTGAAGACCGATAATTGCCTTGGCGGTGCTGATGCCGATTGTGCGGCAATGGGGGCAGGCAGACCTTAACAGTGATAACCCTAGTTCGGCATCCGTAATATTTCAGTGCGATTGCCTTTTTGAATACGCACGGAGTCCGCGTCAATGGCCACAACGCGCCAGCCCGAAAATCTGTCACCCATGGTCAGTTGAAGCATGCGGCCAGAAGCAAGGCGAATAAGAACATTGCGATGATCCGCACTGCCAAAAATTCCGATTAGACTGGTTTTTCGAAGGTTTATGCCATTGTCAATGGTTGCTGCCCGAGCCACCGAAGCGGTGGTCGGAAGATTGACGGTTTGCGGGTCAACCGGAACGCGGGGCGCAACTGCACGTGGCCTGTTTGAGGTTAGTGCCACGATGCGAGCGGCATTGGCGGCTGATCCGGCATTGCGGTGGGCTGAAACAACCGCAACCGCAGGTGCCGCATCCGAAAGCATCGGGTCAATCGGGGCAGGAATATTACCAATTCCATCAGGCCGCCGTTTAGCACGCAATGAATTTGCCAAAACAATTGCAGGGGCGATAGCAGCAATTTCAACGGTGGCTTGTTGCTCATCAACCGGCGTTTCACTGGTTTCAGGCTGCGTTTCTGTTTCAGGTTCGGGGTTTGGGGGCAATTGATCTGGTATATCTTCGCCGGAGCGCAGAACAGGCAACAGATCAGGCCGGCCGGCAACCACAGCAATTGTGCCTGAAAACGCAGGAAGTTCGCCGGTTTGTTCTGCGACGGCAATGTCAACCGACGGGGTGTCGGCCTGGGATTCTAGAGGCGAGGCAAGCTCCGGCTGAGCAGCGATTTCATTCACTACCGGATCAACCGGCGGCGGCGGAATGGCACGGCGAGCTGGGATAATTTCGGGCTGTCCCTCAACAATTCGAAACCCGCGCGCGGCTGTGGCAATTGTTTCAGCGTCAGCAGGAATGGTTTCAACAACGATAACGCCGCGCTGAATTTCCAAAACCGCCACTTGTGGCGGAATTTCCGCACCGCTGCGCAGTCTTGGCAATATGTCCGGCAAAGCACGGACCACCCGAACCACTTGCGAATCTGTTAGAACTGTCGGCAAATTAATTGGCAAATCTTGAATATTGATGCCAAAATTGTCTGCCAGTTCATTTTGCAAACCATAGGGCATTGTTGCCACCATAGATGGCAGCGGCTCCAGAACGAACCGGATGCTTGCCACTGTTACTGGCACAGCGCCAACAATGGTTTGGTCTACTGATGTGTTTATGGCCACATCATGGGTTTCAGGGGGCATCAGGGGCGGTGAAACCTGTACCATCTGGCTAAGAACATTATAAAGGCCAATGGCGGGCGGGCGGTCCGGGCCAGAAGGCGGCTGGATACCTTCAAGCTCCAAGGGCAGTGAGAAACGCAAATTTTCGTTCATGCTTGAAAAGCTGATGTCATAGGTCTCAGTGAAACGCACAAAAGGTTCGTCAATATAATCCTGCGCGGTTGCGTCAAGCCGCCGAGCGGGCACATAAGGCAAAGGATCACGCATCGAAAGCGATGAAATATTGGCTATTGTGCTAAAAACCGGGCGGTCCAGCATACCCGGTAAGATGTTGTCCTGACTTTTGTCTATGGCAAGGTCAGGATTCTGGAATGGCGCAAAATCAACGACTTCTGGCGGGGTTTCCCACCATAAATAAGGGTCAGCAAGCCTGAATGTGACCCCTGCTGCAACCAATGACCCCGTTAATGCTACCGCGGCAACGCCAAGCCCAATGACTTTCAAACGGTCAATAGGCAGCTTGAAATAGGGTTTGTCTAAAAAACCTTCAACGGGATTTCTGGTTGAATAATCCGTTGCTTTAAACCCGTGGCTTTTGGCAAAGGCAAATGCCTCCTGCATGGTTTTTATTCGGGCACCAGCAACCCATGTTTGATCACCCTCAATCGGGGAATTCACCGCCACGGCAAAATCGACCCTGGAATGCGGGGTGATTTTTTCGAGAACCTGACGCGCTTCGTTTTCTCTGGCGCGGGGTTCCTGAGCAGAGATTTCAGTGGCTTTGCGAAGGATTTGATCAACGGGCAGCCATACCCGCACCTTAAAGCGCCGACCTTCCAGTCTTTGCGCGATTTCGCGCATATTGGCCATTTTTTCGCGCAGTGCCGCATCGTTAAGGCCCACGCGCGCCAATTCATGCCAGTGCCCGTCAAAAGCAAGCTGGTGCAGCGAAATGCCGTCCATCGACATTTCCAAAGCAAGAGATGGTAGCGGGCTTGTCATTTTCCTCAAAAAACTGTCGCAATGTTTTCTTTTGCGGGTGTTATCATCAATAATCACGGGTGTCTGCGCTTTTTGGTAAAATGCGCGGAATCAAGCTTAAAATCAACCCTGACTGGATTTGGCGCGGTCAGCAAAACCGGCAGGGCAAAAAAAGCCGAATTTTAGAGATTAATAACATTTATCACGTCTTATCAACCACAAAAGGTTGACGCCGCCGCCCCTAAAAGCTTACCAAAAAAAGGTATCTGTTAATCGGTCGATCCGTCAATTTTATTGACTGCAAAATGACTTCGGGAGCAACAGATGAAATTTAACTTATTTCAGTCATTCAAAATTATCGGTGTTATGGCATTGTTGGCCGCACCGGTCGGCGCGCAGGAAATCACGTTAAAATCTGTTGATGGCAGCATTTCCCTTAGCGGTGATCTGCTTGGGTTTGACGGTGACAATTATACCATTCAGTCCTCGATCGGCGAATTGTTAATTTCAGCCACGATGGTGGATTGCATTGGTGATCTATGCCCCGATCTTGTTGCTGAGCTTGAGGAATTTACAATATTTTGGCCCAATGATCTGGATGCTGCATTTTTACCCAGCCTGATAGAGGCTTATGCATTGGAGCGTGATGGGGATTTACAGATTGAATTTGGCGGCAATGGCGCGGCGCAGTTTTATGTGATTGATGCGGATGGCAGTGTTTATTCAACCATTACCGTCAATTCCGGCTCAAATGATGACGGATTTTCTGCGTTGGAGCAGGGGGAGGCTGCCATTGGGTTTTCGCAGCGTTCTGCCAATGCTGCGGAAATTGAACAGTTTATTGATTTGGGATTGGGTGATCTGAGCAGCATCAGCCAAGAAAATATTGTGGCTGTCAGTGGCGTAACCGCCATTGTGCATCCCGACAACCCATTACCGTCGCTTAGCCTGAGCGAACTTGCGCGGGTCTATTCCGGCGAGTTAAATAATTGGTCTCAGCTTGGCGGGCAAAATGCGTCGATTTCTTTGTATCGGCTGAATGCGGCAGGCGGAAGCGCTGCAATTTTTGGGCAAAAAGTCTTGGCAACTGCTGGGTTTTCTTTTGCCAACTCGGCAACGACATTGCCAAGCGACGCTGAGATCGCGGCAGCCGTTAGCCAAGATATAAACGGCATTGGCATCAGCGGTATTGCTGATGCTTTTGCTGCCAGAATATTACCGATTCGTTCGATATGTGGTCAGGTTTCTACCCCGTCACGGTTTGCGTTGAAATCTGAGGAATATCCGCTGGCGCAACGTTTGTATATGTATACAACTGACGCGCTCCGGCCGGAACGTGCCAATGAATTTATGGAATTTGTGGTCTCCGAGACTGGGCAAATGGTAGTGGAAAATGCCGGTTATACTGGCCAGAATGTCATCGGATTATCGCTTGATCAACAAGGTCGCAGGATTGCATCCGCAATTCTGGCGCAGGACAACGCCACTGCGCTTGGCAATTTGCAAAACCTGTTAACCACAGTTCTGGATGCCGAGCGGCTTTCGCTGACTTTTCGTTTTGTTACCGGCACATCAGATTTGGATACCCGCGCACAAAGTGACATAAACCGGCTTGCAGCGATGATCCAGACGGGCGAATTTAGGGATAAACAAATCCTGATTCTAGGGTTTACCGACAATATCGGCTCAGAGGCAGAAAACGCGCGTTTCTCCCAAGCCCGCGCTGAACTGGTGCGCGAAGCAGTTATTGCGGCGACTGGGCAAACAAACCTTGGAGATATCAAAATAACGCCGGTCGGCTATGGCAATACTTCACCACTGGCTTGCAACGAAACCGAGGCTGGCCAAAAAATCAATCGGCGCGTTGAAATCTGGGTTCGCTAATCCGGTAAAAGCGGCCCTGTTCAGGGCCGCTTTTTGCAAGCAATTCAACTGGTCGCTTTTGTTAAACCCTGATCCAGATCTCGGATCAGGTCATCAGCGTCTTCGATGCCAATACTAAGGCGAACCATATTTGCCCCTGCGCCAGCCGCGTCTTGTTGTGCTGGGGTTAGTTGACGGTGGGTGGTTGATGCGGAATGGATAATCAAGCTTCGGGTGTCACCCAGATTGGCCACATGGCTAAAAATCTCAACTGAATCGACCAGTTTGATACAAGCGTCATAGCCGCCCTTGACCGCAAAAGCGAACAATGCCCCAGCGCCTTTGGGATAGATATTGGCAGCGCGATCCGCATAAGGAGACGAGGCAAGCCCAGCATAAGTCACAAATTCAACATGTAATCCTCAGTGCTGTGTAAGCGGTGTTTTGATCCCACGTTACGCTTGGTAAGAACCCACTATTTCTGAGGTTTCCAGCGCTTTGCCA
>QIGK01000034.1 GCA_003228875.1 Rhodobacterales bacterium | reverse complement strand
CATCGTTTTCGACTGTTTTGTTGGTTGACATGTTTGTCTCCTTGTTATCCCTTTCAATTAGCATAATTCCCGATTTTTCAAAAGGCCCCTGCCCATGACAAACCCCACCGATCTTGTCCAAATGCTGAATGACCCAAGCCTGCTTTGTGATCGTGCCTATATAGATGGCGCGTGGGTTGCAGCAGATACGGGTGCAGTATTTGATGTAGCCAACCCCGCGCGCGGTGATGTGATTTGTTCCGTGCCTGACATGGGCATTGATGAAACCCGCCGCGCCATTGATGCGGCGTATAAAGCCCAAAAAGACTGGGCAGCGCACACTGGCAAGGAACGCGCCGTGATTTTGCGCAAATGGTTTGATCTGATGGTGGCCAATGCCGATGATCTGGGGGCGATTCTAACCGCCGAGATGGGCAAACCATTGGCTGAAGCCAAGGGCGAGGTGCTATATGGCGCCAGCTTTATCGAGTGGTTTGCAGAGGAAGCAAAACGCATTTACGGTGAGACAATACCGGGGCACCAACCCGACAAACGCATTGTGGTGATCAAACAGCCCATCGGGGTGGTGGCGTCTATCACGCCGTGGAATTTTCCCAATGCAATGATCGCGCGTAAGGTTGGCCCCGCGCTGGCAGTTGGTTGCACCTTTGTGGCCAAACCAGCGGCCGAGACCCCGCTTTCGGCGTTGGCCATGGCATTGCTGGCACAACGGGCTGGTGTGCCCAAGGGTGTGTTTAGTGTGGTGACCTCAAAACGTTCAGCGGATGTGGGTAATGAAATGACCTCCAATCCTAAAGTCCGCAAACTGACTTTTACGGGTTCTACCGAAGTGGGGCGGATATTGCTGGCCCAAGGCGCGGCCCAAGTGATGAAAATGAGCATGGAACTGGGCGGCAACGCACCCTTTATCGTGTTTGACGACGCGGATCTGGATGCAGCTGTTGAAGGTGCGATGATCTCAAAATATCGCAATAACGGCCAGACCTGTGTCTGCGCCAACCGGATTTATGTGCAAGAAGCTGTCTATGATGAATTTGCCGCCAAACTGGCAGTTGCGGTGGACAGAATGAATGTTGGTGACGGGTTTGAAAAAGGCATAACGACCGGCCCGCTGATCACCCAAGCTGCTGTTGAAAAGGTTGAGGAACATATCAAAGATGCCACCGCCAAGGGGGCCAAGGTTGTGGCTGGCGGACACCGTCACGCGCTGGGCGGCACGTTTTTCGAACCAACGATATTAACCGGCGTCACCCGCGATATGATGGTGACAAATGACGAAACATTCGGCCCCGTTGCGCCCTTGTTCAGCTTCAAAGACGAGGCTGACGTGATTGAACAGGCCAATGACACCATTTTTGGCCTCGCCAGTTATTTTTACGCTAATAACCTATCGCGCGTCTGGCGCGTGGCCGAGGCATTGGAATATGGCATGGTCGGGGTTAACACAGGCCTGATCTCAACCGAGGTCGCCCCCTTTGGCGGGGTCAAACAATCCGGCCTTGGCCGCGAAGGGTCGCATCACGGGGCCGAGGATTATCTGGAAATGAAATATATTTGTTTAAGCGTTTAACCATCAAATGCCCGTGTATTTGCATACGCAAAATAACGGGCGCGCAGCAGCCGTGGCCTCGCTTCGCTCGGCTTTGGGTCAGGACTCTAAATCGCTGCTATTTTTTACGCGCCACCAGGTCAATCAGGGCGGACATGCCGGAATGGCCGCGCCCTTCTTGCACTTCTCGGTGATAGGCGTTGAGTTCAAGAATATCTAAATCGGCAAAGCTTTGCCGGAGCAATTCTTCAGTATACATGTTTTCCACAAAGGGCGGGCCGCCGGTGCCAAGATCAATTTGCTCAGGCGTGTAGCCATGCAGTAACAGCACTCCGCCGGGTTTCAGGCTGCGTTTTAGCCCTTCAAAAACCTCGGCGCGGGCATCAGGACCGGAAAACTGGATAAAAATGGCAACCACCAAGTCATACTGAACAGCGTCCCAATCCCATGTCATGATGTCGGCAACCTGAAAATCAACCGTTACGCCGCGCTCTTGCGCCAGTGCTTTGGCTTTTTCAACTGCGTTTGTGGCGCCGTCCATGGCCGTGACCACCAAGCCTTGCTCCGCCATAAAAACCGAGTTTCGCCCCTCGCCATCGGCCACAACCAAGGCAGATTGACCAGATTTCAGATATTCGGCCTTTTCCGTGATAAAGATCGCCGGTTCTTTGCCAAACAGGTAATCCGGTGTTGCGTATCGTTCTTCCCACATAGAATTTCCAAGACCTTTTAGTGTAAATCAAAACCATATCGTAACTGGCAACCAAAGCCAGTTACGACAATGTGAAAAGCTTTCTTAATACCAGTTGTTTACGTCGCCTCCACCTTCACCGCTGAAAACTTGAATTCCGGAATTTTCCCGACAGGGTCCAGTGCTGAGTTGGTCAGGATATTGGCGGCGGCCTCAACGTAAGCAAAAGGCAGGAAAACATTGTCGCGGGCAATGGCGCGGTCGGCCCTTGCCATGATTTTAATGCTGCCACGCCGTGTGGTCAGGCGAATTAATCCACCCGGCTCGACGCCCATTTCACGCAGGGTTGCGGGGTTCAGTGAGCAATTGGCTTCAGGCTCCATTGCATCCAACACCTTTGCGCGGCGGGTCATGGAACCGGTGTGCCAATGTTCCAACTGGCGGCCGGTAATCAGCACAAACGGGTAATCTTTGTCTGGTATTTCAGCAGGCGGGGTGATTTTAACGGGCGCAAATCTGGCACGGCCATTTTCACGCGGGAAACCATCGCCAAACACAATGGCTTGGCCCGGGTCCTCGGGCGATAGGCTTGGATAGGTCACGGCCTCGCGCTCCAGCCGTTCCCATGTGATATTATCAAATGACTTCATGGTCAGCTTCATTTCCGCAAATATCTCTCGCGGATGGGTGTAATCCCACGCTAGGCCAAGCCGCTGTGCCAGTTGGGTTGTGATTAGCCAATCGGCGCGGGCCTGTCCGGGGGCGGGCAGCGCGGGGCGGCCCATTTGCACTTGGCGGTTTGTATTGGTCACGGTGCCGGATTTTTCGGCCCAAGCTGCTGCGGGCAGGATAACATCCGCATAATTTGCGGTTTCAGTCAGGAAAATATCCTGCACCACCAGATGTTCCAGCTTTTGCAGCGCTGCGCGGGCATGGGTGACGTCAGGGTCGGACATAGCGGGGTTTTCGCCCAGAATATACATGCCGTTGATCTGGTTATCGTGAATGGCCTCGATGATCTCAACCACGGTCAGGCCTTTTTCAGCACCAAAATCCTCGCTATTCCAAATTTCGGTAAAAGCCGAGCGCACTCCGTCATCGGTGACCGTCTGGTAATCAGGCAGGAACATCGGAATCATGCCCGCATCCGAGGCACCCTGCACGTTGTTTTGCCCACGAAGCGGATGCAGCCCAGCGCCGGGCTTGCCGATATTACCGGTCATCAATGCCAGCGAGATCAGCGCGCGGGCGTTATCCGTGCCATGAATATGTTGCGAAATCCCCATGCCCCAGAAAATCATCGCCGCATCCGCCGCTGCAAAATCCCTTGCCACATTGCGGATTGTTTCTGCGTCAATGCCACAAATGCTCGCCATTTTTTCAGGAGGATAATCCTTCAAAAGGGTTTTCATTTCCTGCCAGTTTTCGGTATGCTTGGCGATATAGTCTTTGTCCTCCAGCCCCTCATCCATGATCACATGCATGATGGCATTCAGCAATGAAACATCACCGCCGGGTTTGAATTTCAACAAATGGCGGGCGTGGCGGCCCATGCCAACCCCGCGCGGGTCCATGACAATCAGGTTGCCACCGCGTTTGGCGAATTGTTTGAAATAGGTGGCAGCAACCGGATGATTTTCCACTGCATTCGCACCGATAATAATGGCGCAATCGCTGTTTTCGATCTCATTAAAAGTTGCCGTAACCGCGCCTGAACCGATATTTTCCATCAATGCTGCAACCGAGCTGGCATGGCAAAGCCGCGTGCAATGGTCGACGTTATTGTGGCCAAAACCAGCGCGGATCAGTTTTTGAAACAGATATGCTTCCTCGTTTGAGCATTTGGCAGAGCCAAACCCAGCAACGGATTTACCGCCTTTTGTATCTCGCAGTTTTGCAAACCCGCCTGCGGCAGCGTCCAATGCTTCATCCCATGTGGCCTCCCGAAAATGAGTAAACGGGTTATTTGGATCAACATTCAGGCCTTTTGGGGCATCTGTCAGCCGGATCAGGGGTTTGGTCAAACGATGCCGGTGGCTGATATAATCCATGCCAAAGCGGCCTTTGACACAAAGGCGTTGCTGGTTGGCGGGGCCGTCAACCCCGTCTACCCAAGCGATTTTATCATCTTTGATTTTAATCGAGACCTGACAGCCAACCCCGCAATAGGGGCAAACGGATTTGACCTCGCGGTCAAAATCTTTGCTATCGCCGCGTTCAGCTTCATCAACGCCTGTGGCGGGCATCAAAGCCCCTGTCGGGCAGGCCTGCACGCATTCACCGCAAGCCACACAAGTAGACGCGCCCATCGGATCGCGAATATCAAACGTGATCTGTGCATCGCGCCCGCGCCCCGACATGCCGATCACATCATTAACCTGCACCTCGCGGCAGGCCTGCACACACAGGTTACAATGGATACAAGCATCCAGATTAACCCGCATCGCCACATGGCTGGCATCCAGCAATGGCAGGCTTTCGCATTTGGGAAAGCGGCTTTCGGAAATGGCCACGGCTTTGGTCATATCCCAGAAATGCGCTGATCGGTCATGGGCATTGCTGCGTTCTGGCTGATCAGTGACCAGCATTTCAATCACCATTTTGCGCGCGGATTTTGCCCGTGCAGATTGGGATTTAACCACCATGCCCTCAACGGGTCGGCGAATACAACTGGCAGCCAACACCCGTTCACCGTCAATTTCAACCATACAGGCGCGGCAATTACCGTCGCTGCGGTATCCGGGCTGCTGCGAATGGCAGAGATGCGGAATATCTGTGCCCAGTCGCTTGGCTGTTTGCCAAATGCTTTCATTGTGCAGCGCAGTTACCTGAACCCCGTCGAGGCTGAATTTAATTTTGTCAGACATTTTTTCCGCCCAAGCTAAGTGAACTGTCACATTAACAATATTCAGGTGTCACTTTAACACCCGTAAACGACAATTAATCCAAATATCTCGCCGTTTTCTCTTTGGCTGGCAAGCGTTGCGCGGGCAATTCGTCAAAGAAAGTCAGCGATGGCGTCAATTTAAAGCTTTTGTCAAATATTTTGCGGCAAGTTGCTGGAAAACTCTATGGGAGCAACCGATTGCCAAAATCTCCGGCCATTGCTGACTTACAAGACCAGCTTCGCAAGAAAGACCAGTTTCTTGCAACCATCAGCCATGAAATTCGTTCACCGATGAACGGGGTTTTTGGCATGGCGGATGCCTTGCTGCGCACTGATCTTGACCCTGTTCAAAAACGGTATCTGACAGTGTTGATGGATGCTTGCGAATCTATGCTTAGCATTGCCAATCAGGTGCTTGAAATATCCAAAGCAAAATCGGGAAGATCGGCATTGGCACCGGTTGATTTTGATCTAAATGATTTTATGACCTTGCACATCGCCTCCTTTAGCGATCGTGCCCGGGCGCGCAATCTGGAACTGGCGCTAGAAGTCACGTTTGATTCCGACCCGCGTATTCATTTTGATAAATTCCGACTGGGTCAGGTCTTAACAAACCTTATTTCAAATGCGCTCCGCTATACGGATGAAGGCTGCGTGCTTGTTCGCGCTACGTTGCAACCAGATTCTGACGGCAAGTTGCAACTGGTAATTTCGGTTAAAGATACCGGCATTGGCATGACACCGGATGCCAGCACTAGCATTTTTGAGGCCTTCAGCACTGCCAATCCAATTGAATCCGCTGCTCGTGGTGGCACCGGGCTTGGCCTGACTGTGGTGCGGGATCTGGTCGATTTAATGAAAGGCGAGATTGAGGTTGAATCCACCCCCGGCCAAGGCACAATTTTTACGGTGCGCGTCAGCGTAACCCCCAGCAAATCTGAGCTGCATAAACCGCGCCCGATGCAAAAATCTCTTCCCAAAGATCTTCGGGTTCTTTTGGCTGAGGATAATGACTCAAATGCCTTTGTTTTTGAGGTGATGCTGGAAAAAACCGGCATCGACATAACCCGTGCGCGCACCGGCACCCAAGCAGTGCAATACGCATTCGACAATAATTATGATATGATTTTTATGGATATTCAAATGCCCGAAATGGACGGCATTGAGGCCACGACCGAAATTCGCGCCAATGAAGCCATGGCTCAAACCAAAGTGGTTTCGATCATTGCTTTATCGGCCGATGTGTTTGTCAGCCAGAACCCCGCATTTCAGTTGGCTGGGTTTACTGACAGTCTCTCAAAACCTGTGCGTCAAAGCGAGTTACTGGATGTTTTATCCACCTTTGACAAAGGCATTAATTTCGATTGATCTTGTCAAATTTCTGGTTCACCTTGGCTGGATTATTTGTTGAGGACACGTCGCATGAATCAAATCACCAATCACCCGCCCACCGCTGTGATGCAGGCAAAAGATGCCGCCCATCATATGCATCCGTTTTCCGATATGGGTGCGTTAAATGCCCAGGGTTCTCGGGTCATTACCCGCGCTAACGGGGTGATGCTGACCGACAGCGAAGGCGTAGAAATTCTCGATGGTATGGCGGGGCTTTGGTGCGTTAATATTGGCTATGGCCGGTCAGAACTGGCCGATATCGCCAGCCGCCAGATGCGCGAATTGCCTTATTACAACACATTTTTCGGCACCACCCATCCACAGGTAATCAACCTTACAGAACGGATCGCTCAATTAGCCCCCGGTGATCTGAACCGCACCTTTTTTGCCTGTTCGGGTTCCGAAGCCAACGACACCAATATCAGACTGGTGCGCCATTACTGGGCGGCACTTGGCAAGCCATCAAAAACCACAATTATCAGCCGCAAAAACGGCTATCATGGTTCGGCGATGGGGTCTGCCAGCCTTGGCGGTATGGCGGCAATGCACGCACAAGGCGGTTTGCCCATTCCGGGCATTACCCATATCGACCAACCTTACTGGTATGCCGAAGGCGGTGATCTGCCACCCGATGAATTCGGCCTAAAAACCGCACAAGCGCTGGAGGCTGAAATTGAACGGCTTGGCATTGATAACGTCGCGGCCTTTATTGCCGAGCCGGTGCAGGGCGCGGGCGGGGTGATTGTGCCGCCCGCAACCTATTGGCCCGAAATCCAGCGCATTTGTGATGCAAATGAAATTCTGCTGATCGCGGATGAGGTTATTTGCGGGTTTGGTCGCACTGGCAATTGGTTTGGTTCTGAGACCTTCGGCATCCAGCCCGACATTATGACCATCGCCAAGGGGTTGTCTTCGGGCTATCAACCCATCGGTGGCTCAGTGATAAGCGAAAAAGTTGCATCGATTTTTACTGAAAAAGCCGGTGATTTCAACCATGGCTATACTTATTCCGGCCATCCGGTTGCGGCTGCGGTGGCGCTGGAAAACCTGCGCATTCTGAGCGAGGAAAAAATAATCGAAACCGTGCGCGATGATACCGGCCCGTATCTGGGCAAGCTTTGGCAACAATTGGCAGATCACCCGCTGATTGGCGAGGCCCGTCATATCGGCATGGTTGGCGCTATTGAACTTACGCCCGATAAATCCGCGCGCGCACCCTTCAAAGATGCAGGTCAAGTCGGGCTTATTTGTCGGGACCATTGTTTTGCCAACGGGTTAATCATGCGCCATGTCGGTGATAAAATGATCATCTCGCCGCCTTTGGTGATTACCAGAGCGGAAATTGACAGTCTGATAGAACTGGCCGTTAAATCGCTGGACCAAACACTGGCAGACGCTAAATCCGCTGGGTTGATGGTGTCGGGTTTACGAAGCTAATCCAGCGCTGTGTGGCCGCGTAAATTACCGGTTCTCCTTGCACCCAAATGTGACCTATTTAGCAACAAAATGACTTAAAGCAGAAAAAATCTAGGTTTAGAACAACCTACAGTTAAAAATGCTGCAACTAACAGTTTAAGGGACTGTTATTGTGAGGTTCATGATTGCTTTTTCAAGCCGTTTTTTGGCTAATCTTATTCGGCCTAAGCGCCTGCACCCCTGTCGGATACGGCGATGTTGGCTTTACCTAGGCACGCCTGAATTCACCATATCGGAGCCGGGCACTACTGGCAGGTTTTTTGCCGCTGATATTGGCGCGGCGATTGACATCGGGCGCAGCAATCTCAGCTTTTCTTATGACATTAAACAACAAGCAAACGGCGCAAATGTCATATAACGGCTTTCACTGAATTTTGCGACAAGCATTGGCAAAACCGATCAGTTAAGTTTTGGCGCTAGCCAGACTGCATCAATGAGTAATACCAGCCTTGGCCCTGAATTCAGCTATTCACAGGAATTCTGATCGCCGCGCCCAATGGCGACAGCAAAAAACGGCTAATTATCCAGCAAAGCCTGTGCTGCAACAGATCGCATCGCGATCGCCGTATGTTCATACACAGAAATCGCAAAAGACCGTGGCACCGCAATCTGATAGCCCTTTTCTCTGGGTATGATCATCGCAGAAACATGGCAAAATTCTGTCCGAGCAACCCGGCCGACCGCCAACCTTTCAATATCCAGCGAACAAAGTCGCGCCATAACTTGCGCTGCGTCCGTGCCCGACAATTCCAGAACCAGCCATCCGCCTGACTGATCAACCACTGCCGCCAATCCTTGCAAAGCATCGGTAACAGGTTTTGGATTTTGGTAAAAAACCAACCATTGCCCCGGCCCAAACCAGACCAACTCAGCAGCCTTGGCTTGCACAACTTCGCCAACCATTGGCAAGGGCGCGGCCAGTGCTGTTTTTATGGCTTTGACAACTGCCATGGCTTGACCTTTTAAGGGCATGACCGCGGTGATCGCAGTTATGTCCACCATTTCAAGGCGCGCCGAACCCAAGGTTAGCGGCAATTCACAACCCGCAAACGGCGCGCCTTTTTCCAATTTGAACTCAGCCACGCAACCGCCCTCCATCCGGATCAAAAAATACCGGCGAGGTGATTTCGCAGAGCGTATCAATGCCTTGCGTCAGGTCCACCGCACGCACCTGATCCCCCATCCGCGCTCGACCATTTTTAACAAACCCAAGCGCAAGGCAATGCTCCAATGTTGGCGAAAAGCATGTTGAACTAACATGCCCCAACAGGTTATCTGCCACCGGCGCTGCGCCAACATCCACCATCACCGCGCCTTGCACAATTTGTTTGACAGTGCCGATGGGTTTTAAACCCACCAATTGTTGGCGTTCCTGCACCAGCCCGACCCGTTCCGACATTTCACGCCCGATACAATCCTTGGCTGCCACCATGCGACCCAAGCCCAAATCATCAGCCGTCATACGCCCGTCAATTTCCGCATGGGTCAAAAAGCCCTTTTCAATGCGCAAAACGCTGAGCGCCTCCAGCCCGTATGCGCCGCCATCCATCGCCTCTGCGGCTTTGACCAGCACCGCCATCAGGGCCGCGCCATACCCCGCCGGAACCGCAATTTCATACGCATGTTCCCCCGAAAAAGAAATCCGAAACAAGCGCGCGGCAACGCCGCCAAGACCCGCATCGCCACAGCTCATGTAAGGCATCACGTCATTATCAATTGGTGTATCAAGCAACCCGTTTAACAATTCACGCGACTTTGGACCAGCCACCGCAAACTGGGCCCATTGTTCCGTTACCGAGACAAAATGCACGTCCAGTTCAGACCACAGGCATTGGCTACAAAACTCCATATGGGCCATAACCTGCCCTGCTGCGCCGGTGGTTGTCGTGATTAGGTAATGCGTTTCACCCAGTCGCGCCACCGTGCCGTCATCCATCACCAGACCGTCTTCGCGCAGCATCGCGCCGTAACGCACCTTACCAATTTTTAGCGTTGACATTTTGTTGACATAAAGCAAATTCAGAAACGCTACTGCATCCGGCCCTTGCACGTCAATTTTGCCCAAAGATGTCACATCACAAATGCCGACAGCATTGCGCACCATCCGGACTTCGCGATCGCAAGATTGCCGCCAGCGGGTTTCACCCTCGCGTTTAAACCAACCCGGACGCAGCCACAGCCCCGCTTCCATCCAATCAGCACCCATTTCACGCGAAAACTTGTCCGAAGTTAGCCGCCGTTCCGGCAAAAAATGTTTACCAGTATTGCGCCCCGCCAAAGCCCCCATTTGCACTGGCGAAAATGGCGGGCGAAACATCGTGGTGCCAGTTTCAGGGATGGATTGCCCCGTTAATTCAGCCATCACCGCCAGCGCGCCCATGTTCGATGTTTTGCCCTGATCGGTTGCCATGCCCAAGGTGGTATAGCGTTTCATATGCTCGACTGATCGAAAATTTTCGCGGTGCGCCAGTTTGATATCCTTAACCGTAACATCATTCTGAAAATCCAGCCAAGCGCGGGATTTACCCTCAATTTGCATCGGAGCGAGGTTGTCAAAAGCGGCTTCCTCAACTTTTGGAAGTGTTACCCGTTTACTGCTGAGGCCAAGCGCCAACAGGGCCGCGCGGGCTGCCTCCAGCCCCGAATTCAAAGCCGCACGGGTGGAAAACTCACCCGTTGTTGCGCCCGCATAATGCATGTTTGGCACCGCATTTTTATCCGGCACAAATGCCAGAATATCATCGCGCCAAACCGGTTTCCTGCCCATATGGCTGGAAAGATGAACCGAGGGGTTCCAGCCACCAGCCACCGCCAGACAATCGGTTGAAATTTGGGTTACCGAACCATCTTGGCGCTGCACAGAAACTGATTTCAGACCCAGATATCCCTTGGTCCCGATGACCTTTGACCCTGTTAACACAGGGCAATCAATTTCAGGCGTAATGTCTTTGCGCGTATCAATCAGCGCCGCAACTTCGACCCCTGCCGCCAATAAATCCCGTGCGGTCTGAATGCCCTCGTCATTGTTGGAAAACACCGTAACCCGCGCGCCAGCGGCCACACCAAAGCGGTGCAAATAGGTCCGAACCGCGCTGGCCAACATGATGCCGGGGCGGTCATTATTAGGAAATGCGATCGGGCGTTCATGCGCGCCCGCTGCCAGAATTGCTTGTTTAGCGACGATCCGCCAAAATATCTGTTGTGGTGCTGCACCGGCCTGCGCCACATGGTCCGAAACCCGTTGCAGCGCCCCATAAGTGCCGCCATCATAAGCGCCGGTAATAGCGGTGCGCGTCATTACGATCACGTTTTCCATCGCACGCAGTTTTTTAACGGTTTCCGCTGCCCAATCTGCACCACGCTGACCTGATATTGTTAGGTTTTCGCCGTTCAGCCGCCCCCCTGCTAGAAAATCCTCTTCAGCCAGCACAACTTTGGCCCCGGCCTTGCCCGCAGACAGCGCTGCCATCAGCCCAGCCGGACCAGACCCGATGACCAAAAGATCACAATGCAACCAAGCTTTATCATATTTCGCTGTATCCGCTTTGCCTGAAATACGGCCCAAACCCGCCGCGCGACGAATAACCGGTTCATAGATTTTCAGCCAGAATTTTCGAGGCCACATAAAGGTTTTGTAATAGAATCCTGCGCTCAGGAACGGAGCCAAAAAGTCGGTAAAGCTCATCATATCAAAATTGAGATTAGGCCAGCGGTTTTGGCTGCGAGCTTCCAATCCGTTATAAATTTCCTGCATGGTTGCCCGCGTATTCGGCAATTGCGCGGCCCCTCTGCCAATTTCAAGCAAAGCATTTGGTTCCTCAGACCCCGCCGTGAAAACCCCGCGCGGGCGATGATACTTAAAACTGCGCCCCATCAGGCGCACGTCATTGGCCAACAGGGCAGAGGCCACCGTATCACCCGAATATGCGGCATAGGTTTTGCCGTCAAACTTAAACGAAACTTGGGCAGCGCGATCAACCTGACCGCCTGTTGGCAAACGGCTCATGCTTTGGCCTCGCTTGCCAGTTTGACTGACAGAATTTCATGGGTTGAGACATTTCGCACCACATGCAGCCAAGCAGAACAGCCGCTGGAATGCTGCCATAGTTCTGCATTTTCACCGGATGGATTTTCGCGAATGTAAACATAATCGTAAAACGCTTCAGCGCCAGCATCGCCATCAGGGCGATCCAGCAGTTTGGCAGAGCCAAGATAGGTATATTCGCGCAAGTCACGCTCACCGCAATGGGGGCAGGAAATTCTCATGACATCCTCAATGCAATTTCGGAGAAGCGCCAGTGCCCGCTTCGTCAATCATATGGCCGGTTTTATAACGATCCAACCGGAACTTGCTGGCATATTCTGCGTGCTGTCCCGTGGCAATTAAATGTGCAAACGCCGCGCCCGAAGCAGGAGCCGCCTTAAAGCCACCGTAACACCAGCCGCCATTGAAAAACAGCCCGTCAATATGGGTTTTGTCAATGAAGGGCGACCCGTCCATGCTCATATCCATAATCCCGCCCCAGCTGCGCAATTGCCGCACTTTGCCAATCGCCGGTATCATCGCCATGCTTGCTTCTGCCACCTGTTCAACCCTTGGCAGATTGCCACGTTGAGCATAGGAATTATACATATCCAGGTCACCGCCAAACACCAATCCGCCCTTGTCGGACTGGTTGATGTAAAAATGTCCCATGCCAAAACTGATGGTGTAATCAATGAACGGTTTGATGCCCTCAGTAACAAAAGCCTGCAAAACATGGCTTTCAATCGGCAAGCGAAGCCCGGCCATTGCACCAACCTCAGAGGAACGCCCCGCCACCGCCATGCCAATTTTTTTGGCTTTGATTGCCCCGCGCGTGGTTTGTACGCCGGTCACTTGACCATTAACAATATCAAACCCCGTCACCGCGCAGTTTTGTATCAAATCAACCCCGCGACTATCAGCCGAACGCGCATAGCCCCACGCCACCGCGTCATGGCGCGCGGTGCCGCCACGTTTTTGCCACAAGCCGCCCCGCACCGGAAAACGCGCATTATCCAGATCAATGTAAGGCGCACGTTTACGGATGGTTTCGCGATCAATGATTTGGGCTTCGTCACCCCGCGCATTAATCATATTGGCACGTTTACGATAGCTCCCGACTTGTTCGTCGCTATGGCAAAGCTGCAACATGCCGCGTTGGGAATGCATGACGTTGTAATTCAAATCTTGGCTTAAACCTTCCCACAGCTTCATCGAATGGGAATAAAATTCCGAATTGCCAGGCTGCCCGTAATCACAGCGCACAATGGTGGTGTTGCGGCCAATATTGCCACCACCCAGATAACCGCGCTCCAACACCGCGACATTTGTGATGCCGTATGTTTTAGCCAGATAATGCGCAGTCGCGAGACCATGCCCGCCGCCGCCGATGATGATCACATCATATTCGGTTTTGAGTTCAGGGTTTCGCCACACAGGTTTCCAGCCTTTGTTGCCGGTCAGCCCCTGTTTCAGAATTTCGAACGCAGAATAAAACATTTTGGTCCTTTTGAATTTTTCCAGAGTTGAGCGGCAAATGCCAGATTTGGCAATCCCCAAATGCGACCTTAATCCCTATTTTCCGACTTTTCTTGCAGGTTTCGATGCCAAGCGATATAGAAGCCGCAAAACAGCTTTGATCGAGAAACTCTATGCCTAAAATCAACGGAAATGAAATCAAGCCCGGCAATATTCTGGAACATGACAATGGCCTTTGGGTTGCTGTCAAAGTCAGCCATGTGAAGCCCGGCAAAGGCGGCGCATTTGCGCAAGTAGAAATGAAAAATCTGCGCAGCGGGTCAAAGCTGAACGAGCGGTTCCGTTCAAACGACAAGGTTGAGAAAGTCCGGCTTGATCAAAAATCTCAGCAATTCCTATATGAAAATGACGGGCTGCTGATGTTTATGGATACCGAAACCTATGAACAGATTGAATTGCCTGCAGATATTTTGGGGGATCGCCGGCCGTTTTTGCAAGACGGCATGACCATCCAAATTGAATTCCATGAAGAAGAAGCCCTAAGCGCCGCCTTGCCGCAAAAAGTCACCTGCACAGTGGTTGAAACCGAACCCGCCGTAAAAGGCCAGACCGCCGCCAACAGCTTTAAGCCTGCTGTATTGGATAATGGGGTCAAAGTGATGATCCCGCCATTTGTCGGGCAGGACGAAAAAATTGTTGTGAACACGGAAACCATGGAATATGCCGAACGCGCTTGAGCTTCCAACTCTTTATCACGCAGAAATATCTTTTTTCAGCCAAATAGCGCGATTGGTGCTGGCTGAGAAAAACATGGCTTTTGAAAGTGTTGCGCTGGCAATTACCCCACCGGGTTTCGAAAATTTTGAACCGTGGTATCTGCGCATCAATGCCAATGCCACTGTGCCCAGCCTGAAAGTTGGCAACCGGATATTCACCGATGCAGAGCAATATATTTATAAAATAGACACGCTTTTTGATGGTCCGAAACTGGCAGGCAGCAACCGAATTGCCACCGGCAACTGGGTGATCCGCGCTTTGGCGCTCCGGCATCGTGAAATTGTTTCGCTTAAGGGAATAAATAAATTCCTGTCAATCGCTGATGCAAAGAAACGATTGAGGCGGCTTTGATCGCCATAAAAGACCGCGATACCGCGATCGGCGTTAATGCCCAGTTTCATGCGGCTTTGGACGCTATCAATAAAGTCTTGGCAACATCACCCCATATTTCGGAAGAAAATTACACCATCGCTGACGCAGCGTGGACAGCAATTGTGGCGCGGCAATTGCAACTAAAACGGGCACCGTTTTTGAACCGCCCGCATCTGGATGCATGGTTCAGCCGAATGAAACTGCGGCCCAGCTATAATATCGCCAATATTCAAGATACGCTCAGCATTCAGACAAGTTTGAAAATATTTGCCGGCCTCTGGCGTTAAGTGGCAAAACCTCTTATAGGGGCGGCTACTCTCACAAAGGTCCGATGTCATGTCCCAAGCCTCCGCCAATCTAAACCTGATGATAAAAGCTGCGCGCATTGCTGGACGCAAACTGATCCGCGATTTTAACGAGGTCGAGCATCTTCAGGTATCTGTAAAAGGCCCCGGAGATTTTGTTTCAAAGGCCGATAAAATGGCCGAAGAAACCATCCGCGAAATGCTAATGGAAACGCGCCCGAATTATGGGTTTCTGGGCGAAGAATTCCCCGAAACCAAAGGCAGTGACCCAACCCGCCGCTGGATCGTAGACCCGCTGGACGGCACAACAAATTTCCTGCACGGGTTGCCCCATTGGGCGGTATCCATCGCGCTTGAACAAAAAGGCGAGATCGTTTCGGCAGTGATCTATGACCCCATCAAAGAAGAAATGTTTACCGCCGAAAAAGGTCAAGGTGCATGGCTGAATGACCGCCGTTTGCGGGTGTCGGGGCGCACCGACATGATCGAGACTATTTTTGCCACCGGCTTGCCTTTTGCTGGACGCCCAGAATTACCCGAAACCCTATCAGCCCTTGCACGCATTTTGCCCCAAACCGCAGGCGTGCGCCGCTGGGGTGCAGCCGCGCTTGACATGGCTTATGTGGCGGCTGGGCGGCTGGATGGTTTTTGGGAAGACAACTTAAATGCGTGGGATATCGCAGCCGGCATATTGCTGGTAAAAGAATCCGGTGGTCTGGTTGAGGGCTTTAGCGCAAATGATAATCCGGTAGAAACCGGATATATTATCGCCGCGGCCGAACCGATCTATGACCGTTTTGCAAAACTGGTTCGCAACGAGAGCTAAGCCAAAACCGAGCGCAGCGAGGCCATGCCCAACCAAAGGGCGGGAGGGCTCCCGCAGTCCAGCGCCAGCATTACTTACGCAATGCGACCCTTCCCTTTGGGCTTGGCCTCGCTTCGCTCGGCAGTTTTTGAGTATTTAGGCAAACAAAGAAACAAACTGCGGCTGATTGACGTTATGCTAAACGCTAATTTTCGCCTTTAATTTGGCTTTTGAACCCAGCCAACCATCGCGATAGGCTTTAAGGAACCCTTTGCGTTGCCGGTGGGAAATTGTCAGGGGTTGAATGTGCGGTTTAAGCTAGCCGCAGCATTGCATCCCCCGCGCGCATCTCCCCTTTGGCACGCTGAAACCTCAATTGCGCTAGCCCGACACCATTTTCAACCGTAAACAAAGTGCCTGCTGCTTTCCCGTTTGCGGTAATTTCCGTGCCCATGGGCGGCACATCGCCCGTAACAATCACCTTGGCCAACCCCTTTTTCAACTCGGTTTTATGTTTCATGCGCGCAGTAATTTCCTGCCCCACATAACAGCCTTTGCGGAAATCCACACCTTTCAGGCGCTCAAACCCTGCCTCAAGAATATAGGTGTCATCGACCACAAGTTCAGCACCAGATTCCGGGATGATATGCGCAACCCGCAGCGCTACAAATTCGGCAGGATCAAGAGGATCCATCACCGGCGCCTCGCTGCCGTAAAACCGCCATCCCATGTTGGCGTGGCGCGGGTCGCCAACTGCACCAGCCGGTAATTCACCAAGGCCACGCCAGACCTTTTGCTCAACGGCTTCAATGCGAACATCAGCCCGCAGACGATACATTGTCAATCGTTGCGCCAAACCAGCCGCATGGTCAGACCAGACATCCAGCAAAATCGAATCGTTATTTTCCATCAGGAAAAAGTCAAATAGGTATTTGCCTTGCGGCGATAAAAGCGCTGCGTATACCGCACCGCCTGCCAGACCGCCAAGATCATTGGTCACCAGATCTTGCAAAAACTTAACCCGGTCCGAGCCCGAAATCAGCAATATTTGCCGGGTTTTGTCTTGAAAGCCTTTGGTCATTGGCGACGCTCCTATTTTTGGCTTATATAACTTGCGAACCCGTTGTTGCCCAGAGGTCAGTGCAATATGCCCGCCCCCGTTTCCGTGATTATCCCGACCCTAAACGTTGCTGGCATTCTAGGCCCTTGTCTTGGCTCAGTGGCGGCGGGGCTGGAACAGGGTATTATTGCCGAGTTGGTTCTTGCGGATGGTGGTTCTAAGGATGACATTAAAAAAATCGCCGATTTGGCTGACGCGGTTTTTGTGCTTGGCCCAACAGGTCGAGGCAGCCAGCTTAGAAAAGGAGCATCAATGGCCCGCGCTGAATGGCTGCTGTTTTTGCACGCAGACACGGTGCTGGAAAAATCTTGGCCCACCTATGTTATGCGCCATATCGCCGACAACCCCAACAAAGCCGCTTATTTCAAACTGCGCTTTGACAGCATAAGCCTTGCGGCAAAAATAGTAGCAGGCTGGGCCAACTTGCGGTCTCGGCTGTTTGGCCTGCCTTATGGTGATCAGGGTTTGCTGATTTCGCGAACGCTGTATGACCAAATTGGTGGTTATGCCGATATCCCTTTAATGGAGGATGTGCGGATCGCTAAAGCCTTATCTGGAAAAATTGTTGGCCTAAATTGTCTGGCCACGACCAGCGCAGCACGGTATCAGCAATCTGGCTGGCTGCGCCGCGGTATCCGAAATATTGGCATTCTGCTCCGATATAAAATGGGGGCTGATCCGGTCGAGCTGGCAAAAAAATATCGGCGCTAACCGCCAAATTGCAAACGGTATAATTCTGCATAAATACCTGAATTAGCTAACAATTCCGAATGGGTTCCGGTTTCAACAATTTTGCCCTGATCCATGACCACAATCATATCAGCATCCATAATCGTTGCCAGTCTGTGCGCAATAATCAAAGTCGTGCGCCCTTTTGATAGCCTTGTCAAAGCTTCTCTGATGGTTGATTCTGATTCAGCATCCAGTGCTGAGGTCGGCTCATCCAGTAACAAAATCGGTGCATCGCGCAACATGGCCCGCGCAATCGAAAGCCGTTGTTTTTCACCGCCTGAAAATGTCGCCCCGCCACTGGTGATTTTGCTGTCATATCCGGCAGCTTTTGCCGTGATAAAACCGTCAGCCGCCGCAGATTTGGCCGCCGAAACAACGTCTTTTCGTGCAGCGCCAATGCGCCCGAACCCGATATTTTCGGCAACCGAACCGGTTAGCAAAATAGAATCCTGCCCCACCATGGCAAATTGCTGACGTAGCGACACCTGACTAACCGACCGAATATCAACCCCGTCAATTGAAATCACCCCGTCCGTAATATCATAAAGACGCGGCAACAGATCAAAAATGGTCGATTTCCCCGCCCCTGATCGCCCGACAAAAGCCACGGTTTTACCGGCAGGAATTTCCAGATTCACCCCGCGCAGCGCCGCCTTGCCATCGGGATAGACAAAGGCCACATCCTGAAAGGTTATCGTGCCTTTTACCCGCGTCATTTTCAGCGCATTGTCAGCATCAACAATGGAATTTTCCAGATCGATAATTTCAAAAATCCGATCAAGCGCCGATTCGCCTTGTTTTGCCATGGCAAAGGTTTTTCCCAAATTTCGTGCTGGTTGGGAAATCACACCAAGCCCGGTCATCAGCGCCATAAAGTCCGCCAAAGTCGCGTCGCCGTTTGACAGCCGCCACGCAACAATCACCAAAAGCGCGGCAATTGCTGCCCCCGAAAGCGCCTCCATCATTGGTGAAAGCCTTGCCTCCAACCGTATAAGACGTTGTTTCAACGCTAAAAGTCTGTCAAAAATTCCTTTGGCGTTACTTATCAAATAATTCTCCAACTGATAGGTCCGCGCCAATCGAATGCCTGATAATGCTTCGGAAACATCCCCTGTCATCGCCGCCAGATCATCCTGTGTGTTGCGCGAAACTTTGTGAATTCGCGCGCCCAAGCGGTTTACCGGCAGCACAGCTAATGAAAAAACAAGCACCAATGTCAAAGTGATCAACCAGTCGATGGTCAACATGACAACCACCGTTGCAAAAATAATCAGAACCGAGCTTAACCCCGCGAATATCTGAATAACCGACGTTCGCATCAGCATAATATCTGCGGTAAACCGAGTGGCCAAAGCCGCCGAAGATTCGTTTTGCAAGCGCGCCAAATCCGCATAAACCAGCTTTTCATGCATGGCTTTTTGCAGATCGGTTTCCGCGTTTACCAAGGCCGTATTGGTGCGGGTTTGGTAAAAATAAGTGCAAAGCGCTTTGGTAGAAGTCAGTGCCAGAATGGTCAGTGGCCCCCACCAGATCACATCGGGATCTGCGTTTTCAAACCCCTGCATCACCAGTTGAATGCCCTTGGCATAACCAGCAGAGGTCGCCGCGCCAATCAGCATTGCAAAAACACCCACCGCAATGATACCGTAATATTTCAGCAGCCAATCACGCCATAAACGCCGATAAGGGCCGGTTTTATTTGCTGCCATTGCTGCCTTGCTCCGAATTTTATTCCTTGGTCTGTTTAAGCGGTTCAACCATTTGGCACAAGCAGCCTGATTAGGGATTTTCCTGATCAAAAAAATGGATATTCTGGCAAAAAATTTAAGGAGAATCCCATGGCCCTTTCTTTTGGCCGCGATATATTCATGACACCAGGGCCTTCGGTCATTCCCGATGCAGTTTTGAACGCCATGCACCGCCCCGCGCCCAATATTTACGAGGGCGAACTGGTTGACATGACCACCAGTATTTTTGCTGATCTAAAAACCATTGTCGGCACTAAGGGCGATGTGATCATGTATATTTGCAACGGTCACGGCGCATGGGAAGCTGCATTGTCCAATGTATTGCAGCCCGGGGATAAGACGCTGAATCCGGCCACAGGCAGTTTCGCCCATGGTTGGGCAGAGCTTGCCAAAAATATGGGCATTTTCCCTGAAATTCTTGAGTTCGGAAAATCCAGCGCCATTGACCCCAACCAAGTAGAATCGCGTTTGCGTGCTGATACATCCCATGAAATCAAGGCTGTGATGGCCACCCATACGGACACGTCCAGCGGTTTGCGCAACGATATTCCTGCGCTTCGCGCTGCTATGGATGCCGCTGGGCACCCCGCATTACTGTTGGTTGATTGTGTGGCATCCATCGGTTGCGAGCGCTTTGAGATGGACAATTGGGGTGTCGATGTCATGGTAACCGCTTGTCAAAAAGGCTTAATGACCCCACCTGGGCTGGCTTATGTTTTCTTTAATGACAAGGCTGGGAAAATTGCCACCACAACGCCAAAAACTTCTCCCTATTGGGATTGGGCCCCACGGGTCAAAGCCGAATATTTTTACCACCGGTTTTTTGGCACTGCGCCAACCCACCACCTGTTTGGACAGCGAGCTGCGCTTGATATAATCATGTCCGAAGGCATAGAAAATATTTGGAACCGGCACCGGGTTTTTGCCCATTCCATTGCTGCCGCAGCTGAAAAATGGGCGTCGGATGGTCCGTTATATTTTAACATAAAAAATCCGGCGCAGCGTTCCAACGCGGTGACAACCCTTCTTGCAGACGGGTTGGATTGCGCGCCGTTGCGCCAATGGTGCGAAGATCAATCCGGTTTGACATTGGGTCTTTTAATCGGGTTTGATGCTTTTACAAGTGGCTTTCGTATTGGCCATATGGGGCATCTGAACCCGCCGATGGTTTTGGGCGCATTGGCCACGATTGATGCAGGGCTAAAGGCGTTGAATATCCCGCATGGGGATGGTGCATTAGCTGCTGCCAGTCAGGTTATCGCCAACAGTTAATCACTGCGCAACCCAAAGCCGTGGGTTACAAGACGAAAAATATTCAGCAAAGGGCATTGGGCCTTTGCTGATCAGGAAACTGCTGGCAATTGCACCGTATCAAAAAACACCTCTTCAAGGTTTGGCCCTTCGCCAGCGCGGTCAACCACCAGAAAATCCTGCGCTGCATCCAGAACCAGCAACGGATGATGCCAGACACCCGCGTGATATTGCACCCCCTGATTACCCTTGCAATGAAACACCCGCAGCCCCGCCGCATCCGGTGTTTCGGAAACCACCGCCAGCCAGCTTTGGCCGCCGAGCGGCACAAACGCTTGTGACCCGAGCGGATGGCATTCCAGCATTGCCACGCTTAGTTCTCTTGGCCTGCCTCGGAAAATCGATAAGATTACATCTTGGTCGGACTGTGCGGTGGCAAGCTGGTGAAAACGGGTCGTGAAACCGTCATTGATTTCAACCGCCGTGGCAGGGTCAGTCTCAATTATGTCGCCAAAAGGCGCAAAGGCTTCAGCGGCTAGGGGTTCAATTTTCATAATTTCAGCTTTGGGTGGCGGTTCACGTCTTTATATAGCAAATATCGGAACGGTTCGTCGCTGGTGGCAATACAAGCCTGCGGGCAAAACGCCCGTAGCCACATAAAATCGCCTGCCACAACATGCACCCAGTCTTCATTCAGCTTATAATCCGCCTCGCCTTGCAACACATACAGCCCGTGTTCCATCACATGGGTTTCCAGAAACGGAATCAACCCGCCTTTTTGGAAGGTCACAATATTAACATGCATATCGTAGCGCATATCATTTGGATCAACAAAACGGGTTGTGGCCCAGACACCGTCGCAATCGGGCATTTCGGTGGGGGCGACCGCCTGATCGCTGGTGACAAAAGCCTCGGGTGGGTTGATGCCGTCAACCATCTCATAACTTTTGCGGATCCAGTGAAATGTCGCTGTGGTATTGCTGGTGTTTTTGACCCGCCATTTCGCCCCTGCCGGAATATAGGCATAGCCACCGGCGTTTAGCTGGTGAGAATTGCCATTGATCCAAAGGTCAATCTGCCCCTCAACCACAAACAAAACCGCCTGAGCCGAGGCATCAGGTTCAGGCGAGTCGCTGCCGCCATCCGGCGCTACCTCAACGATATACTGCGCAAATGTCTCAGCAAATCCGGTCATAGGGCGGGCGATAATCCACGCGCGGGTTTTATCCCAAAACGGTAGATTGCTGGCGACAATATCTGTCATGACCGAGCGCGGAATGACCGCATACGCATCCTTAAAAACCTCGGTGCTTTCCATTTTGGCATCTTGCGGTGGCAAGCCCCGTGCTGGTGTTGCATAACTCATTCTTCAGGGTCTCCCCAAACCGCAAATTCATTGCCGCCGGGTTCGCTAAAGTGAAACCGCTGTCCGCCGGGGAAATCAAATATTTCCTGCGTGATAACACCACCCGCATCTTTGACAATTTGCAAAGATTGCTCCAGCGTTTCGGAATAGAATATCACCACCGGATGGCCTTTGATATTGTCAGGCCGTGCATCCGATAGAAAGAAACCACCGTCCAATCCTTCATCTGAAAACGAGCAATATTCCGGTCCGTAATCAGTAAATTCCCAGCCAAACGCTTTTGTGAAAAACGCTTTTGTGGCAGTCAAATCGCTGCTGTGGAATTCAACATAATTCAGTTTGTGATGCAGATTCATGCGGGGTTTTCCTTTCGCCAATGGTCTGCAATTTCAAGCCGAGTTGCGCACCAGACATCCTTGTGGCTTTGCACATAATCCAAGAACCGCATCAACGCCGCAGCGCGCCCCGGTCGGCCAACCAGCCGGCAATGCAGGCCCACCGACATCATGCGCCCGCCTTCGGCATAAAGCACATCAAAACTGTCCTTAAGATAGCTGAAAAACTGATCGCCACAATTAAACCCTTGGGGTGAGGCAAACCGCATATCATTGGCATCCAGCGTATAAGGCACCATCAAAAACGGTTTTTCGGGGCCATCAATATAATAGGGCAATTCATCTGCATAGCTATCTGCCGAATATTCAAATCCGGCCTCCATGGTCAGCGCATGGGTGTTTTCAGAGGATCGCCCCTGATACATCCCCTTGGGAGCTTCTCCGGTGATTTCGGCATGAATTTCAATGGCTTTGGCAATGTGCTCGCGCTCCACCTTGATCGGCACATCTTTGTAATCAATCCATTTATACCCGTGGCTGGCAATTTCCCAATCAGCGTCTCTCATCGCCGCAACCGCGTCAGGGTTACGCGCCAGCGCCATGGCCACACCAAAAACCGTCACCGGAATGTTGCGCGCCGTAAACATGCGATGCAACCGCCAGAACCCGGCCCGAGAGCCATATTCATATATAGATTCCATATTCATATGGCGCTGGCCAACCCATGCGG
>QIGK01000081.1 GCA_003228875.1 Rhodobacterales bacterium | reverse complement strand
GAATATCTCGATTTCTTCATAATAAAATCTCCTTCGTTAAAGTACGAGAAAATTCTACTTATGAGTACCCCTAAATATGGGAGTATTACCATGGCTATCAAATAAGAAAAGTCGTCAAATTTACCGTATCTGAATTCAAAGAAAAACCCGCCTTTGCAGATTAATTCTTCCAGTTCTGTTATTAAAGAGTCTTGTATATTTCTGCTCATTTTTCAGTCCATTATTGAAATAGCAGCAGGGGGGTACATAAATTAATATCAAATCTTTGCTATCACGATTTGCAAAATTTCGGGCCATCTGATTTACATTTTTATCTCCGAGAAACTGACCATTGGAAACATCTAAATAGAGACCAACCGTCGTGTTGGTGATTTGGCGAGCATTGACGAGGCGTTGGACGCTGCTTTCCCCTCAGAAACCTATCTTGCACCAATGCACCAAAAAAGGGTTCGCTTAAATTCCCCGCTGGACGTTCCACAACCGCCGCGATACTGCGGAACTATGCGTTTTATCAAAACCATGACCATCGCCGAGGGGCGCAAGTTACCGTTTTATCAGCGACCTATCGCGTTGCTTGTCGTGCTGGCGGCGGCGCTGCCTTTGGCGTTTTCGGTTTGGTCGGTATTGTTGGATAATTTTGTCATTGGTATCGCCGATTTTGATGGCTCTGACATCGGTTGGCTGCACACGGTGCGCGAGATTCCGGGGTTTTTGGCAGTGGGTGTGATCGCGATCATTGTGTTTATGCGCGAGCAAATCCTCGGGATTGTAATGATGGTTGCACTGGGCTTGGCGGTGATGGTCACCGCCTGGTTCCCCAGCTTTCAGGGGCTTTTGGTCACCACGATGCTTGGGTCATTTGGGTTTCATTATTATCAAACCGTTAACCAGTCACTACAGTTGCAATGGATCGACAAAGACAAAGCCCCGCAGGTGTTGGGCTGGATTGTGGCGGCGGGGTCAGCGGCATCTTTGGTGGCCTACGGGTTAATCATTCTGGGCTGGAAGGCGTTTGATCTTAGCTATAATTTTATCTATCTGGTGGGCGGCGGTGCCACGGCGGTGATCGCGGTGATCTGCTTTTTTGCTTATCCGCAATTTGAATCCCCCACGCCCCAACACACCAAAATGATCTTTCGCAAGCGATACTGGCTGTATTACGCGTTGCAATTCATGTCAGGCGCGCGTCGGCAGATATTTGTGGTTTTTGCAGCCTTTATGATGGTGGAGCGCTTTGGGTTTGAGGTGCAGGAAATCACCGCTTTGTTCATCATCAATTTTATTGCCAATATGATGTTTGCCCCCGTCATGGGCTATGTTGTGCAGCGGGTCGGAGAGCGTAACGCCCTGATGTTTGAATATATCGGCCTGATACTGGTTTTTCTGGCTTATGGTGGCATATTTTATTTTGGCTGGGGGGTGGTTCTGGCCGCGGCGCTTTATGTGATAGACCATCTATTTTTCGCGCTGGCATTTGCCCTGAAAACTTATTTTCAAAAGATTGCAGCGCCCGAGGATATTGCCCCGACGGCAGCGGTTTCATTCACCATTAACCATATCGCGGCGGTGTTTTTACCGGCTTTGTTGGGGTATTTGTGGCTGACCTCGCCGATGGCAGTGTTTGGGTTGGCGGCCAGCATGGCGGCGGGCTCACTGGTTTTGGCAATGATGATCCCGCGCCATCCTTGCATGGGGCATGAGACTATTTTTGCCAAAGGCGTGCCAGCATGACCGTAAAACAAGGGCGTTTCCTGACCGGATCAACCATGCGGCACGTGGTGGTGATGACCATGACAGCCACAATCGGGCTGACTTTTATGTTCCTGATTGACGCGGCCAGCCTGTTTTGGGTGTCGCGTATGGGCATTGAACTAAACGTCGCCGCGCTGGGCTTTGCGTGGACCATCCAGTTTTTCACTATTTCTGCCGGAATTGGCCTGATGATTGCCGCCGTGGCGCTGGTTAGCCGTTCCATCGGGCGCGGAGAGCGGGCATTGGCGCGCAGGCAAGCCACGGCTTCGATGGTCTATGCGGGCGTATTGCAAGGCGTTGTTGCGCTCATTATTTGGCTGCTACGCGATCCGATTTTGGCTTCGGCTGGTGCCAGCGGTGAGACATTGCGGATCGCCAGCCGGTATCTGGCTTTTACCCTGCCGGCTTTGCCGATTGTTGCAGTGGGTATGGTCGGGTCAGCGGTGTTGCGGGCTGAAGGCGACGCTTATCGTGCCATGATGGTAACAATTGTTGCGGGGCTGGTGGCGATGGTGCTGGACCCGTTGTTCATTTTTACCTTTGGCTTGGGGGTAGATGGTGCCGCATTTGTTGTGGTGATTTCCCGCTTTACGGTGGCCGCGCTGTCGATCTGGTTTGTGATCCGTGTGCATGATCTGGCGGCAAAGCCTGCTTGGGCAGATATTAAAATCATCGCCAAACCGTTTTTTCTGATCGCCGCGCCAGCGGTTCTGACCCAGCTTTCAACGCCGTTTGGTAATTACATTGTTACGATACTCGTGTCGGAATACGGCGACGGTGCGGTGGCGGGCTGGGCGGTGGTGTCGCGCCTGACGGTGGTGGCCTTTGGTGGGGTATTTGCGCTTTCAGGCGCGGTGGGCGGTATTTTTGGCCAAAACTATGGCGCCGGAAAAATTGATCGGGTTGCATCAACCTATCGCGATTCTTTGATCTATTGTGTGATCTATGTGGCGTTCGCATGGCTGGTGCTGTTCCTGATGCGTGATGTCATCGTTGATGTATTTGGCCTTGGGCTGCAAGGCGCTGAGATCGTTTACAGTTTCACAAATCTGGCCGCTGGGGGTTTTGCATTTACCGGAATTTTGTTTGTTTCCAATGCGGCGTTTAACAACCTTGGGCACCCGCTTTGGTCCACCGGTTTTAATTGGGCCCGCGATGGGCTATTGATGTTTCCATTATGCTGGTTACTTGGTGACCTGCTGGCAGGGCCGGGGGTGGTTTACGGCCAAGCCTTGGCAGCCGTAATTGTTGGCACGCTGGCGGCGGTGATCGCGTGGCGTTTTGTTAATCAATTGAAGGGATAAGGCATGTTTTTTGGAAAACCAAAACCGCTGGTGGAATTGCCCAAAGGCACGCCGCATTTTATCAATGATAACCCGATGCATGGCCCGTATCCCGAGGGCTTCCGGCAGGTGCAATTCGCGATGGGTTGTTTTTGGGGGGTTGAGCGGATTTTCTGGGAATTGGATGGCGTCTGGGTGACCTCGGTTGGGTATGCAGGCGGCGATGTTGCGGCCCCGAGTTATGAGGCAGTTTGCACCGGCACAACCGGCCATACCGAAATTGTGCATGTGGTCTATGACCCTGCGGTGATTACGCTTAAGGAATTGCTGACGGTGTTTTGGGAGGGCCATGACCCGACCCAAGGCGACCGACAAGGTAATGATCGTGGCTCTCAGTATCGCTCGGCCATATATGCGTATTCCGATTCTGATCTGGCACTGGCCGAACAAACCGCGCTAGAATTCCAGCCGATGCTGGCCAAAGCCGGATTTGGGGTGATTACCACGGAAATGCGCCTCATCCCGACCTATTATTTCGCTGAGGAATACCACCAGCAATATCTGGCAAAAAATCCGGCGGGCTATTGCGGTATTGGTGGCACCGGTGTTACTTGCCCCATCGGAATTGCCTCCTAAGGAAAAACCATGTCGACCTACACTGCCCTGACAACCCTGCAAGGGCAGGAAGCAGCCCAGAAACTTGCGGATTCGCTAGAAACCTTGATGCCCGAGCCGACCGGTATCGGTGTCTTTGAGGTTGTGGATGGTTCCGGCAATTGGGAGGTCGGTGGCTATTTTGGTGAGAAACCCGATGCGGTTGGTCTTGATCTGCTGGCAGCGATCGAAGGCGCAAAGCCTTTTGCGATTTCCAAGATTGAAGATCGCGATTGGGTCGCGCAAGTGCGCCGCGAATTAACGCCTGTGCATGCTGGGCGCTTTGTGGTGTTTGGCGGCCATGACGCAGACAAAATTCCAGGCAACAAGATCAAACTTGAAATCGAAGCTGCGATGGCTTTTGGCACTGGCCATCATGCTACCACGCAAGGCTGTTTGCTGTCGTTTGACGGGCTGTTGGTCTCTGGGTTGTTGCCAACAAACGTGGCGGATATTGGTTCGGGAACAGGGGTGCTGGCAATGGCCGTTGCCAAAGTTGCTAGCAGCGCGGTTATTGCTAGTGATATTGACCCTGTCGCAACGGAAACGGCGGCTGCAAACATATCGGCAAATGGTTTGCGCGGACGGGTGCAAACCGTGACAAGCGTGGGCTTCAGGCATCCAGAATTGCGCAAACGCGCGCCTTTTGATCTGGTGTTTGCCAATATTCTGGCGGGGCCGCTGAAAAAGCTGGCGCCCGACATGGCAAAACATACGGATAACGGTTCGATCTTAATTCTGTCGGGAATTTTGAACCGTCAGGCGCTGGGCGTTGAAGCGGTTTACAAAGGCTGGGGGTTTGCGCGTGTCAATCGCCGTGTGATTGGCGAATGGACAACCCTAACCTTAAAGCGCGGCTAAAGGCGGGGCAAACCCCGCCTTGCAAGTTTCAAGGGGTGCGTGGCTGCCACGCACGAATTGTCTAACGCAAAAGCTGTGTAGGACGTGAAACCATGCCAATATCGCCGCGTGTCAAGCCGATGTCTTCTAGCTGGCGCGTAGACAGATCGTTCAGCGCAGTGCGGGTGCGTTTGGCGTTTACTTCGGCAATAACAAAGTTAAACAGGCCGCCAAAAATGTTGGTGGCTATAGTTTTTGCGACGGCCCCAAAGGGCGCAGGGCGGGTTGAGTTGATGATGTCCATCAGGTGCATTCCTTGTGTTTGGTGGCCGGTTTGATTACCGAGTGATACGCATATAGGCCTGCCTATCAAGGCTATCAACGCGTGTTTCTGCATTGCCGGAATGCGGTGAATGCATAGCTTTAAAACGGCTAGAAAGTAGTCAATATCAGAACCGGCGTTGCACCCTATTTCAACACCCCATAAAAAAGCCGCCTCAAGGGCGGCTTAATTATTTAATTTGGCGGCAGATTAATGCAGCAAAGTAACCCGGCGTGTGGTGGTCTGAATGTCGCCCGGCATCAAGCCGATGTCGTCAAGCAGGCGGTTGGACAGCGCAGACAGGTCTTTGCGGTTTCTGTCAGCATTGTATGAGGCAAGGGCATTGCCAAAGGTATTACTGAAAAAAGTCACGACATTTAAGATTGCTACGGCTCCAAAGGGAACTGGGCGGGTTGTTGCGGTATTTGCCATTAGATGCATTCCTTTAAACTAAAAAGTGGTGGCCGACTTGAGTGTCGGATAATTCGCATATAGGCGTGTGATTCGAGTCTCACAACATCAATTTTTGCATTGCTGGGGTGCATTTTTTGCATAGGTTTTTATCGACCAAAATTAGGCTAGAAACGACCTGCTAATTTGGGCCCTGACGCTACGCAGAACGCAAAATTTTGGTGCTGATATTGGTTGGACGACTGGCGATCAGTTTGGATGGTTTCGCCTTGGCTGTCAGTTGATGGGGAAAGCTCAAAAAAATTGGTTTAGGTGATTGCAATGGGCGCTTGGCGTTTGTTCCCGTTTCGTGCTAGGTCTGGAAGCAGACAAGAAAAGGCAGTGAATATGCGGGTAATTGGGATTGATCCGGGGTTAAGGCGAACCGGCTGGGGGATTGTTGATGCGGTTGGCAGCAAAATCACCCATGTGGGGAACGGGGTTTGTGCCTCGGGCGCGGGTGATTTGGCAACGCGGCTGCTGGTGCTTTATCGGGAACTAAGCGCAGTGATGGCTGAATTTGCGCCAGAAACTGCAGCGGTGGAAAATACCTTTGTTAATAAAGATGCGGCCGGCACACTTAAGCTGGGGCAGGCACGCGGGATTTGCCTGCTGGTGCCTGCAATGGCGGGGCTGGATGTGGCGGAATACGCGCCAAATGCGGTGAAAAAGGTGGTTGTTGGGGTTGGCCATGCAGATAAAAAACAGGTGGAACATATGGTGCGATTGCAATTGCCGGGCGTTTCGATTGCGAATGCAGATGCCGCTGATGCGCTGGCGATTGCGTTATGCCATACCCATCATGCTCGGTTTACCGGAAGGCTGGACGCCGCCATAGCGAGGGCAAGCGCATGATTGGTAAAATCTCGGGGCGGTTGGAATATATCGGTGAAGGCTATGTGTTGATAGATACCGGTGGCGTTGGCTATGAGGTGTTTTGTTCAGCTCGTACCTTGGCTGCAATGCCGCATGTTGGTGCGCCGGTGGCGATCTTTACGGAATTGTTGGTGCGGGAGGATAATTTGCAACTGTTCGGTTTCCCCACCATGATTGAGCGCGAATGGCACCGTCTGCTGGTCTCGGTGCAAGGGGTTGGGGCTAAGGCGGCCTTGGCGATTATGGGCACCTTGGGCGCAGATGCGGTTAGCCGCGCCATCACGCTTGGCGATCAGGCCGCGATCAAAGCCGCGCCGGGGGTCGGGCCTAAACTGGCGCAGCGCGTGGTGTTGGAACTAAAGGAAAAAGCTGCCAAAATGATGGCGATGGGCGGCAACGCGGCAGGGGCGGCCCTGCCGCTGAATGCGGATTTGGGCACGCCGTCGCCGGAGTTGGATACGGTGATTGACGATAGCAACAATGGCAGTGCGCAGGCGGACGCGCTTTCGGCATTGGTTAATTTGGGATACGCGCAGGGCGATGCGGCGAGTGCAATAGCGCAAGTGGGCGAGGGTGATGCAAGTGAGCTGATCCGCGCTGCGTTGCGATTATTGGCACCGAAGGGGTAGATATTGATGATATTGTATAAGATAGGGCAGTGCCTGAACCTCGGGGTGGGTGTTTTATGCTAGAACCTGACCCAGATTTACGCCCCGAGGAACAACCCCAAGATGCCGACCGCGCGTTGCGCCCGCAAGTGCTGGATGAATTTATTGGCCAGCGCGAGGTTCGCGCCAATTTGGCGGTATTTATCGAAAGCGCCAAGCGGCGTGGGCAGGCTATGGACCATACGTTGTTTTACGGCCCGCCGGGGCTTGGCAAAACCACATTGGCACAGATTGTCAGCCGCGAACTCGGGGTTAATTTTCGGATGACCAGCGGGCCGGTGCTGGCCAAGGCTGGGGATCTGGCGGCGATTTTGACCAATCTCGATGAACGTGACGTGCTGTTTATTGATGAAATCCACCGCATGAACCCCGCCGTTGAAGAAATTTTATACCCCGCGCTGGAGGATTTTGAGCTGGATCTGGTGATCGGCGAAGGGCCAGCCGCACGCATGGTGCGCATTGATTTGCAACCTTTTACGCTGATCGGGGCAACCACGCGATTGGGCCTGCTGACCACGCCATTGCGCGACAGGTTCGGCATTCCGACACGGCTGGAATTTTATGATGTGCCGGAATTGGTGCAGATTGTGGAGCGGGCATCAAAGCTGATGAATGCTGACGCAGAACCGGATGGAGCGATGGAAATCGCACGTCGTGCGCGCGGAACCCCGCGTGTGGCGGGGCGGCTTTTGCGCCGTGTGGTGGATTTTGCCATTGTTGAGGGCAACGGCAAGGTTACCAAAGAAATCGCCGATATGGCGCTGACGCGGCTGGGGGTTGATAACCTCGGGCTTGACGGCGCTGACCGCCGTTACCTGAAATTACTGGCAGAAAACTATAATGGCGGCCCCGTGGGGGTGGAAACAATTGCCGCAGCCCTTTCCGAGGCCCGCGATGCTATTGAGGAGGTCATCGAGCCGTTCCTGCTGCAACAGGGCCTGATCATGCGCACCCCGCGTGGTCGGCAGTTGGCGCATAAGGCTTGGACCCATCTGGGGCTGACCGCGCCCAGAAATGATGACTTGTTTGGAGACTAACATGGCTGAAGCCAGCTTTAACGAAGACCAAATCGCCCACCTTTTCACCCATGACGATACCTATCGTTTTGCCCGCTGGGGACGCGCCATTGCGCCGGTGGTGTTTGGCACTGATGACGAATCCCTAAAAGCCATCCACGCAGCGTTTTCCAGCGTCGCCAGCATTGCCAATATGAAACTGGTGGAAACCGACCCCGAACTGGGCGCCAATTTTCTGGTGTTTTTCTGCAATGATTGGGATGAAATCGTCGAGGTGCCCAACCTTGATCGCATGATGCCCGGCCTTGATAAACTGGTCAAACAGCTAAAACGCGCGGGGGCCAATCAATACCGCCATTTTGCTTTTGATGAGCAGGGCGGCATCAAGATGTGCATTCTATTGATCAAGGCGGATGCGGATATGATGCAGCTTTCGGTGCAAGCCTTGGCAACCGACCAGATGGCGCGGTCAATTTTGCTGTGGTCCGAAGATGCATTCCTGCTGAAATCCCCGATTGGGATTATCGAGAAAAACAACATGGCGATGGTGCGGCCCAATATCGCTGCGGTTATTCGCGCGGGCTATGACAAAACCATGCCGGTCGCGGCGGAGGACCCGACGCATGTTTTGCGGTTGGCCAGCCGCGTGATGCAATTGTTGATTGACGGGGATGAGGATGATTGAAGCGGTGCGTGGGGACCACGCACCCTACGGGTTGAGGAGATAGGGTGAAAACCAAACCCAAGTTTGCTGAAATTTTTTAGCTAATGCAGCCCTTAGACAAAGTAGTATAATTAATTGTTGAATCTTTTGAATCACTTAGCAATATTGACTAACCCAATGATTCTGCTATGTTTTATCCATGGACATGACATACAATCTTAACGGCGGATATAAGCCGACAATGAAACGGTTTGCTGATCTAAATGGACCCGATTTTTTTCCGACACCTGCTTGGGCAACTCATGCATTAATTGACAATGAAGAGTTCAAGGGCGACATCTGGGAAAGTGCTTGTGGGAATGGTGCTATGTCAGAAGTTTTGGCAAGTGCTGGTGGTCTGGTGCGAAGTTCTGATTTGTACGATCGCGGTTACGGCGAAGCAGGGGTTGATTTTCTTGGCTCTGAAAGTCGCGCAAAAAATATTGTTACAAACCCGCCTTACAATGCCGCTGAGGGTTTTCTTCGCTCAGGTCTTGAATTGGCCGAACACAAATTTGCGCTGTTGTTACGTCTAGCATTTCTTGAGGGCGGAAATCGGCAGCGCACCATTTTTTCGGTAGCACCGCCGTCTCGGGTTTGGGTTTTTAGCGAACGTATCACTTTTTACCCTGCGAACGCCGAGCGAAAGGGAAGCGGCACGACCGCTTATGCTTGGTTCGTGTGGGACAAAGATGCTTCCAGTAATACTGAATTGAAGTGGTTCGCACCGGGATATAAAGCGAAATATAGCTAAACGTTCTTGGACTTCAAATATTTTTTGCCCTGCTCCGTGATTGAGTAGCCGACGCGCGGGACGTGAGTCAAATAGCCTTCGAAAATGAAGTTGCCCTCTGCATCATAGTGCGACTTCACATTTCTTACAATTTGGTGCCACATAGGCTCGCCGTTTCGAGTGTGCGAAGGTCGAATATCGGAAGCTGACAAATTTATGTAAATTGGAATTTCTTTTCGCAGTCGATGAAAGGTTGCCCGACCGTCGGATTGTTTAGCCGCTATTTGCGTTATAGCGAATGCGATTTCATTCTCAGTTGTTGTCATAATCTTTACTCCTAGCCAGAAATGGGATTTTTTGACGCTGCAATCAATTTCACACAACTATAGTGTGTATCCGATGTTAAGTCACTATCGGCGTAGCCTAAGCTAGCCATAGTAATTACGGGCCTATATGGTCCATCTCCACCTCACTCGCTCTTAGCTCGGAAAGGTCGATCTGACAGGCATTGGTTACTAAGTAAAATATCTGTGCGACACCGATCATGGCAAAGCTATCCCGCATTCAACGCCTTGATTCATTCCGTTGATACCCTTCTTCCAATCGTTGATCTGGAGCTGCAAAATGTCTGGATACCGGATGAGGCAAAAGCCCCGTGGGTGCGGCGATACCTCTGGCTGCAAATCCTTGCGGGTTGGGCGCTCAGCCTGTTGGCGGTTGCGGGGTTTTCAGGGCTTATCAAGAAATCAGATTGATGGGGATTGCGCCACGTTTTACCGCTGAATTAACGGGATAACAGTTGGTTTAACAACTCGGTCAGATCGTGTTGCGGGGTGGGTGACTGGGCGATTGACATGTTCCCCAACCCGATCAGACATGCATAAAGAATGCGTCCCGAAAACTCTGCATCAGCGTTGTTTTGGCCGGATTGTTTAAACAGCTCTGTGACAAATTCCAGTCTGGTCTGGTCTATTGAAGCCATTAGTTTTGCAACTTCCGGGTCGTATCTGGCCCAGTCACGCACCGCTGATTCGGCGCGACGCCCCCCGACATGTTCAAGGCTCAATTCGCCGGTTTGGGTTATCAGGTCTTTCAGTTGTTCAACCGGGCTGGATTGGTTTGCAGCAACCCGGCTGATAATATCCTGGGTGCCCTGATGCTGCCAATAGACCAGCATGGCATGTTTATAAGCAGCCAGATTTTTGAAATGCCAGTAAAACGACCCTTTGCTGACCTTTAGGTCAATCGCGATCTTTTCAATATTGATGGCCTGCGGCCCGCCCGAAGTCAGGGCGCGAAACCCTGCGGTTATCCAGTCAATTTTTGTAAGTCTCGCCATACCATACGCTAGCGTATTGACTCGGAGCGTTCAACCGTGAATAACCATACGCATCAGTATGGAAAAAGGATTCGGAAATGAATTATTGGATATTGGGAGCGGCTTTTGTATCAGGCCTCACATTTGTGGCGCATATTTTTGGCGGAGGGCCAGATATTCTGGTGCCGATGCAGGCTGGGGAAATGTCGCAGTATCTAAAAACGATCTGGACGGTTGTCTGGCACGCAGTCAGCGTCACGATATTTATCGGCACCGTTTGTCTGATAGTTGAGGCCATAAAACCGGGAAAATTTACCGGCTTAATCTGGGGCATCTGCGCACAATACTTGGCGTTTACGGTTTTGTTCATCTATTACGGAATAGCCGAGCTGGGTTCACTTTGGCCAATGCCCCAATGGATCGCGTTTTCATTGATTGTTGTCTTGGCAGCAATTGGCATGCGCCGCGCGGGGCAAACGGCGCCCAAATAACCCAATTGCAGATGACCAAAAATTATTTTTGATTGCTTGGGAAAAATTCAGATGCACGTTATGCTTGTAGTCTGAACGATTCTGCTTGTTTCAAGGTCAGAGCGAATAACGATTATGACCGCAAGAATCGTAAACCCCAACTCCAAGGAAACATTATGAACAAATCTATATCCCGTCGGCATTTTTTGGCGACAACCGCAGCCACCGGCGCTTTTGTTTCGCTGCACCCGTTTAGCGCCATGGCGCAGGGCACGCAGGCGCATTTGCGTATTCTGTCAACCACAGATTTGCACGTGCATGTGCACCCTTATGATTATTACGCTGACAAACCTATTGATACGGTGGGGCTGTCGCGCACGGCATCAATTATCGAAGAAGTCCGCGCGGAATCCACCAACTCCATTCTGGTTGATAATGGCGACTTTTTGCAGGGCAATCCGATGGGCGATTATATCGCTTATGAACGCGGCATGAATGAGGGTGACCTGCACCCTGTCATGCAGGCAATGAATGTTCTGGGCTATGATTGTGGCACTTTGGGCAATCATGAATTCAACTATGGTGTTGAATTTATGGACAAAGTTGTCAAAGGCGCGGATTTCCCGATGGTCTGTGCAAACTTTGTCAAAACCCTTGGCAGTGATGCTGGCAAGGATGATACGTTCCTTAAACCCTATACGATTTTGGAACGCGAGATCACGGATGGCTCAGGTGAGACTCACAGCATTAAAATCGGTTTGATCGGTTTCCTGCCCCCACAAATCATGAACTGGGACAAACGTTATCTGGAGGGCAAATTTAATGCGCGCGATATTTTGCAAGCTGCCAAAGCGTGGGTTCCAGAGATGAAAGAGGCCGGGGCTGACATCATTATCGCGTTGTCCCATTCCGGTATTTCATCGGAGCCTGAAACCGATGGCATGGGCAATGCCGCGCTGTATCTGGCAGGGGTTGATGGCATTGATGCGCTGGTCACCGGCCACTCGCATCTGGTTTTCCCGTCTGAGGCTTATGCCGATACCGATGGCATCGATCTGGCGGCAGGCACCATACAAGGCAAACCGGCGACAATGGCTGGTTTCTGGGGCAGCCATATGGGGCTGATCGACCTGATGCTGGAACGCAGCGGTGATGAGTGGCGAGTTGTAACAACAGAATCGTCAACCCGTCCGATATATGAACGGGTGGAGCGCACAAATATTCCACTGGTCGAAGACGTTCAGTCAGTGCTGGCAGCAACGCAGCAGATACATGAGGAAACGCTGGAATATATCCGCCGTCCGGTGGGCATGACCGACGCAGCACTGCATTCTTATTTTGCGCTGGTGGCGGATGATCCGTCGGTGCAAATCGTCAGTCAGGCGCAAACCTGGTATATCGACCAGATGATGCAGGGGTCGGAATGGGAAGGTATCCCAATTCTGTCAGCCGCTGCACCGTTCAAGGCCGGGGGGCGCGGCGGGCCGGAATATTATACCGATGTTGCACCGGGTCCGGTGGCCATCAAAAACGTGTCCGACCTTTACCTGTATCCAAACACCGTTCGGGCCGTGCTTGTTAACGGTTCGCAAGTCAAGGACTGGTTGGAACGCTCTGCGTCAATATTCAACCAGATCACCGCAGGCGAGCAGGATCAGGTGCTTTTGAACCCTGAAATGCCAAGCTATAATTTTGATATTATGGATGGTGTGACGTATCAGATCGACCTGACCCAACCGCCCAAGTTCAATCGCAGCGGAGAGGTGATTAATGCTGGCTCCAACCGGATTGTGAACCTGCAATTCGACGGTGCAGCGATTGATCCTGCTGCGATGTTTGTAGTTGCAACCAACAATTATCGCGCAGGCGGCGGCGGGAATTTCCCGGGCACCGGTGACACGATCATCTTTGAAGGGCCGGACACCAATCGCGATGTGATCGTGCGCTATATTGTTGAGCAAGGCACAATTAACCCGCAGGCCGACGCCAACTGGGGCTTTGCACCAGTGGCGGATACCAGCGTGATCTTTGAGACCGGACCCGCCGGAATTGGCTATGCTGACAGTGTTGAAGGCGTGAATATCGAAGCTGCCGGTGACGGCGCTGATGGGTTTGCTTTGTATCGTATCCGGCTTTAAAAACCGCATGGCCCCGGATCACGGGGCCATGACGACATCTAGAATTTACCGAGAATCATAAAAGACGCCTGTTTTTTCTTGATGGAAAGATCACCGTTTAGGCGCAATCCGCCACCGATGGCCAGCCCCGGTTCCTTTTTCAGATAATCAATATACCAGTTTGACATACCTTTTTGCCATAAGGGCAGGGCGTCTTTCTCGTCGGGCACATAATTTTTAAGCGTCAGATCAATAAGTTTGCCGGTTGTCCCTGCTTCTTTTTCGCATTTCTTCAGGATCGCCCCCAATTGCAGGTCGATTTTCTTGATCTTTTTCTTTTCTTCCGGCCCATTTTTTTTGGTTTTTTCGAGCGTTTTCTTTTCGTCAATTAATTTCTTGGCTTCGATGACGGGTTTGCGCATTTTCAAAGACAGTTTTTTAACTGCGCTTTTGATTTCTTTTTTCGCCATCTCTATCTTTTTCTTTTCCTCTTTAGGATCTGACATTATAGCCTCCTGAGCAAATTGGATTGCAAACAAAATATTGGTGTTTAATATACACCATTCTAACAGATAAACCGGAATTACTCCAGATTTTTGGGCAAGATGAGTGCGCACTATGATCCACATCCACCCTTTACGGGTCTATTACGAAGATATTGATCTGGCCGGCATCGTCTATTACGCCAATTATTTACGCTATGCTGAGCGGGGTCGCTCCGAGATGGTGCGCCAGCTTGGTGTCAGCCAGATAGACATGAAAACTGCCGGTGTGGTTTTTGTGGTGACCCGCGTGGTGGCAGATTACCGCACGCCTGCGCGTTATGATGACGAGTTGACGGTGGAAACGGTCATCGCAACTCTAAAAGGCGCAACAATGGTGATGGATCAGCGCATTTTACGGGAGGACACGATTTGCTTTGAGGCATCCGTGACCGTCGCTTGCATGTCACTGGCGGGTAAAGTGCTGCGATTTCCAGCGGATATTCGCCAGAAACTCGATATTTTTCCTGCTTAACAGCCAGTTTACTGGACTTTGCCTGTGGATTTGGGCAAAACTGCAATAGCACCCTGAAAACAGGGGCGGCAGTAAAAGAGCAGGCATTATGGAAACTGAAGTATTGACGGCTGCAGGAGAGATCGATTTCTCACTGCTTGCATTATTTTTTCGTTCGACCTGGACGGTTAAGGCCGTGATGATCACTCTGGTGGTGGCGTCTTTTTGGTCGTGGTCGATCATTGTGCAGAAATTCATCAATTATCGCAAAGCCAGACGCGAGGCGGCGATGTTCGAAGATGCGTTCTGGTCAGGTGATCCATTGGATACGCTTTATGCGCGGCTTGACGAAAAACCCAGTTCAGCGCTGGAAAAGATTTTTTCGGCTGGTATGGCAGAATGGCGGAGATCGCATCGATCGGATGGCGGGTTAATTGCCGGCGCGCAGGCGCGCATTGATCGTGCCATGAATGTGGCGCTGGGCCGTGCAGCCGATGATTTGAACAAAGGCCTGATATTGCTGGCAACGGTTGGTTCCATCGCGCCGTTTGTCGGGCTGTTTGGCACGGTCTGGGGCATCATGAATGCGTTTAAGGAAATCGCCAACCAACAAAGCACCAATTTGGCGGTCGTGGCGCCCGGCATTGCCGAGGCATTGCTGGCAACCGCACTTGGCCTGTTGGCGGCTATTCCGGCGGTGGTGTTTTACAACAAATTATCCGGTGACGCTGACAGGCTAACGGCTGAAAACGAGGTTTTTGCAGATGAGTTTTCGTTGATCCTGTCGCGGCAACTGGATCAGGGCGAATAGATGGCTGGCGGCACAATTACCCGCGCCAGTCGCGAAGCCGGGGGCAGGTCGCGCCGCGCGCCGCGCCGCGCCATGTCGGAAATCAACGTCACACCTTTTGTTGATGTGATGCTGGTTTTGCTGATTATTTTTATGGTGGCCGCGCCGCTGCTAACGGTGGGTGTTCCGGTGCAATTGCCCAAAACCGCCGCCAGCGCCTTGCCAACCGAGGACGAACAGCCCTTGACGATCTCATTAACCGCAGACGGCGTGGCGATGATCCAGACAACTGAAATTCCGCTGGATCAGTTGATCGTGCGTTTGCGCGCCATTGCTGCGGAACGTAATGACGACAAGGTCTTTTTGCGAGCTGACGGGGCAATCCCTTATGAAGTGGTGATGCAGGTGATGGGCGCGTTGAACGCTGGTGGCTTTAGCAACATCGGTCTGGTGACCGAGAGCGGTGGGCCAACACTGACGCAATCAACAGATACCGAGGCGGGGCAATAACGTGCCATGCAAATTGGGACTATCATATCTGGCGGGGCGCATACGGCGCTGATTGGCATGGCATTTCTGGGCAGTTTTGATCTATGGCCAAGCGATCCGCCGGAATTGCGGGTTACCGAGGTTACCCTGATCAGGGCAGAACTGTTTGACACGGTGACCTCAAGCGCGCCGGTAATACCTTTGCTGGATCTCGAAGTGCCGGAATTGCCCGATGCAGAATTTGACGCGCCGGTGGTGCCACAAGCTGACGATGCACCAGTGGAAACCGAAATGGATGAAACCGCCGAACCCGAAGAGGCTGACGAAAACCCTGATTTGACCGCTTTGCTGGATGTGGAACAGCCCGACGTTTCCAATGTGCTTGATACCGTTGTGGCCCCATCTTTTGACGAAGCTGCACCATCACTATTCCAGCCTGCACAAGACGGAAATGAGCTGAACGCGCCGCCAAGCAGCATTTCCGCGCCGATCCCGCGTAATGCGCCGCGCATTGATACCAGCGCTGCCGAGCGCCCGCCCGAAAACGCTTTGCCGGGCCTTGAAACCACAACTGCGGTCGAAGATGGCCCAGCGGAAATCATTGAGGAACAACAACAAGACGCCAGCGCCGCGCCGGAATCCTCAACCGAAATAACCCCCGAAGGACAGGAAAATGTTGCGATCTCCCTGTATGCGCCTGTCACCGCTGCAAAGCCGCCGCGCCGGCCGCGAAACCTGCGGGTAATTGTCGAAGAACCCGAAAGCGATTTGCAAGAAGACCCGGTTTTGGCCGCCATTGAACAAGCAGAGCGCGAAGCAGCGCAAGCCGCCGCCCAACAGCCGGTTCTGGCTGAAATGTCAGGGCAGGAAACCGCGTCAATTGTCAGCGCCTTTAGCCCATTTTGGAACAAAGCCAACCTGATCGGCCAGCCAGGTTTTGAACAATATGTTGTTATCATTGAATTTAACGTGACAAGCACAGGGGTTGTCGAACGCCCGGTGGAACCTTATGAACCTAGCAATCCGCAAGGGCTGTTTAGGATTGCCTACGATTCAGCGCGCCGCGCGGTGTTGCAAGCGGGCACAATTCCGATTAACTCGGCGAAATTCCCCGATGGTTTAAGAATAAGGTTGCGGTTTGACCCTGCTTCCGGTGAAATCGGGCTTAATTGAGGTGGACAAGAAAATGAAGAATTCTTTAGGTGTTTTTCTGGCGTCATTTATGCTGTGGGCCTTTGCTGGCCTCGCCGTTGCACAAGACCGCCCGTTAATTGAAATTGATATGTCCGGTGGTGTTATTGAGCCTATTCCCGTGGCCATTCCCAATTTTATTGCTGAAAACAGCGGGGCTGAACGGCTGGCAAACGATATTGCTGCGGTTGTCATTAATGATCTGATCTCTACCGGCTTATTCCGCGAAATTCCCGGTACTGCGTTTATTTCCGCAGTGACCAATTTTAATGCCTCGCCCCAGTTTGAGGATTGGCGTGTTGTTAATGCTCAGGCCTTGGTGACCGGCGCGGTCAGCACCACAACCGATGGGCAACTGGTGGTGAAATTCAGGCTGTTTGATGTGTTTGCCCAAGCCCCAATTGGCGACGGGGTGCAATATGTTGGCTCAGCCGAGGGTTGGCGGCGCATGGCCCATAAGGTGGCTGATACGATCTATTCCCGCATCACCGGCGAGGCGGGCTATTTTGACAGTCGTATCGTGTATATCTCCGAAACTGGCCCCAAAAATGACCGCCGAAAACGGCTGGCTTTGATGGATTATGACGGGGCTAACCTGCGTTATTTAACCGATGATAGCAGCATTGTGCTGGCCCCGAGGTTTTCGCCCAATGCGCGCGACGTGATTTATACCAGCTATGCCAATGGCTTGCCTCAGGTCTTTTTGATGAACTTGGAAACCGGAAGGCAATCCGCTCTGATCGAGGATGCGCTGAATATGACAACCGCACCACGCTTTTCGCCTGATGGCACAAAGGTGGTGTTGTCGGTTATCGAAGGCAGCAATACCGATATTTATCTGATTGATCTTAATACGCGCAGACGCACGCGGTTAACTACAGACGGGGCCATTGACACAACACCCAGCTTTTCGCCTGATGGCGCACAGATTGTGTTTTCAAGTGATCGCACCGGGCGGCCGCAGCTTTACGTTATGTCAGCCAATGGTGGCGAGGCCACCCGAATTTCCAGCGGCGACGGGTCGTATAACACGCCGGTCTGGTCACCGCGCGGCGATATGATTGCCTTTACCAAAATCAAATCCGGCCGGTTCCATGTTGGGGTAATGCGCTTGGATGGTAGCCGCGAAAATCTGTTGACAGCCTCGTTTATTGACGAAGCCCCGACATGGTCTCCCAATGGCCGCGTGTTGATGTTTTTCCGCGAATCCGCCGGTGTAAGCGGCGCACCGCAGATATATTCCGTTGATCTGACAGGCCGAAATTTACGGCGTGTTGATACGCCGGGCTTTGCATCGGACCCAAACTGGTCAGCGGTTTTGCGGTAACAGATGATGTATGATAGAAATCGAAAAAAAGGAGCAGTAAAATGAGGTTTGTAAAAGCAGGATTTGTTGTGGCGGCGATGTTTACGTTGGCGGCATGTGAAGGCCAGAATATTTTTGGCGGCGGCGGCGGTGACGGCACTGGCGGCTCTGGTCAAACACCGGGGGCCATTGAAGAAAGCTCGCTTGAATATTTCGCCACGGAGATCGGTGATCGGGTATTATTTGCGGTTAATGAGGCAACAATTTCCGAAGCATCCAAAAGGGTATTGGATGCACAAGTGGCTTGGCTTAACCGTTATCCGGAACGGACAGTTATCATTGAGGGTCATGCAGATGAGCAAGGCACCCGCGAATATAACCTTGCGCTAAGCGCGCGACGCGCAACTTCTGTTCAAAACTATATGGTTTCCATTGGCTTGCTGGCCAACCGGATTTCGGTCATCCCATTCGGCAAAGAACGGCCACTGGAAATTTGCTCAGCTGAATCCTGCTGGTCACAGAACCGTCGCGCTGTGACCGTTGTTGCTGGTGGTTTGGGCAGTGTTTAAGCACTGTTAACAAGGGAGCGTTATGTTAAAATTTATCCGCACCGCGGTTCTATCTCTGTTGATTGCGTCGCCCTTGGCGGCGCAAGAATTGACCTTGGAAGACGTTCGTATTGATCTGGTGCAGCTTGCGCAACAGATCGAAGCCTTGCGCAGCGAACTAAGCGCAACCGGTGCCAGCGGTTTAACCACCCAAGAAACCGCCAGTGCTATGGTGCGAATTGATGAATTTAACGCAGATCTTCGCACGGCCTTAGGGCGGGTTGAAGCGCTTGAAATTCATATACAGTCTATCATTGATGACGGCACGCGCCGCATCGGTGACCTGGATTTCCGGGTGACCGAATTTGAGGGCGGCGATACCGCTTTGCTGGGTACCACAGTGCCACTTGGCGGCCAGATAGACGATGGCGCGGCTGAGCTCGCCTTAGGTGAGCGGGCCGACTTTAACGCTGCCAAGCAAGCTTTAGACGATGGTGATGGTGCATTGGCGGCCACGCTTTTGTCTACTTTTGTGATCGCTTATCCGGATGGTCCTTTATCAATTGAAGCGCGGTTTTTGCAAGGTGAGGCCCTAAGCCTGCAAGGCGACCATCAAAATGCAGCGCGCAGCTTTTTGAAAAGCTTTTCAAGCGCACCCGATAGCCCGTTTGCCGCACAATCGCTTTACGGATTATCTATCAGCCTAAACGCACTGGGCCAGACCGAACAGGCTTGTCTGACATTGTCAGAAATCCAGATTCGTTATCCTGAACTCGGGGCTGAACTGGCGCGCGATGTTCTAGAGCAAAAAGCCATTCAAGGCTGTTCGTGATCCCGCCAAAGCTTGGCGCTTTGCCCGATGCGCCATTAGGCGTGGCAGTATCGGGGGGCGGCGATTCCGTGGCTTTGATGATGCTGTTACACGCTGCGGGGCATAATATTCGCGTGGCCACGGTTGACCACCAACTGCGCCCCGAAAGCAAACAAGAGGCTAGGGACGTTGCCGCGCTTTGCGCCAGCCACGATATTGCGCACCATATTCTGGTTTGGGATAACCCCGATACCAGCGGCAACCTGCAAAACCAAGCCCGAAAAGCCCGCCATGAATTGTTGGCAAGCTGGGCGCGCCAACAATTCATGGCTGACGTTATTTTGGGCCACAGTTTGGATGATCAGGCCGAAACGGTTTTGATGCGGCTGGCGCGGGGCTCTGGGGTGGACGGGCTTTCGGGTATGGCAGCGCGGCGCTGTGTTGACGGGCTATGCTGGCATCGACCTTTGCTGGCAATAAAACGGGCTGAACTGCGTCAATATTTGCGGGATATAAATGTTGCATGGGCCGAAGACCCCAGCAATGACGACCTTAAATATGATCGCATCAAAGCCCGAAAAATCCTTGAATCTTTGGCATCGTTAGGCCTGAGTAAATCTCGACTGGTGGAAACCGCCACCCATATGGCCCGCGCGCGCCACGCGCTGGAATTGTCAGTGCAGGCACTGGCAATAAATTGCGTGACAATCTCCGAAGCCGGAGAATTATGCATTGATCTGCCAGCCTTTCGATTAGCACCAGACGAGATCCAGTTGCGTTTATTGGCCGCTTCTTTGGGCTGGGTGGCAAGCGCACAATATCGGCCACGCTTTGCAGCACTGGTCGGGCTGTTGGAATTTTGCCTTGCTTTTGAGCAGACCGGCAAAACCTTGCACGGGTGTGCGATCACCCACAAAAATAACCAAATAATATTGAATCGAGAGGTCGCTGCAACATCTGCCTTGGCGGATGTTCAGAAAAATTGGGATGGGCGTTGGCAAATCGGCGATATATTGCAGCAAAACGCCCAGATAAAAGCCTTGGGCGATGAGGGCATTCAAATTTGCCCAAATTGGCGCGAAACCGGCCATAGTCGCGCAGCAGTGCTTGCCAGCCCTTCGTTGTGGCAAAGCGGCGCGCTGATTGCCGCACCTTTTGCCAATTTTGGCGATAAATGGCTGGTTAGCCTTGCAGGGGATAAAAAAGGCTTTTATGACCAGCTGATAACGCATTGAAAGCAGAATTGCAGCACCTATGTTATAAGGAGCTGTGGTGCTGAATGACCAAAGGAGATTCGCGGTGGGAAATTCAAAAAGTTTGGCTGTATGGGCCGTTGCGCTTGTGTTGCTGTTTGCGCTTTACAATGTGTTTAATGCAGGTGGCCAAAGCGCGGCTACTGGCACTGTCAGCTATTCGGAATTCCTTGATCAGGTCGAAACCGGTCGAATATCCGAAGTGGAAATGGATGGTGAAAACATTACCTTCCGCACCGTAACCGGAACCGTATTCAAAACCATTGAACCGCGCGATGCCAATTCCTCGCTTATTCCATTTTTGCGCGAACAAGGTGTTTCCTTTGCTGCGACACCCCAAGAACAATCTACCTTTGGTGCGATCCTGATGTCTTTCTTGCCCATTCTGCTGCTGATCGGCGTGTGGATTTTCTTTATGAACCGCATGCAAGGTGGCGGCAAAGGCGGGGCGATGGGGTTTGGTAAATCTCGTGCCAAAATGCTGACCGAAAGCGCTGGAAAAGTTAATTTTGGCGATGTTGCAGGCATTGACGAAGCCAAAGAAGAACTCGAAGAAATTGTTGAATTCCTGAAAGACCCGCAAAAATTCAGCCGACTGGGTGGTAAAATACCCAAAGGCGCGTTGCTTATTGGGCCTCCGGGCACCGGTAAAACTCTCTTGGCCAGAGCGATTGCAGGCGAGGCGGGCGTGCCGTTTTTCGCCATATCTGGTTCGGATTTTGTAGAAATGTTTGTGGGCGTTGGTGCCAGCCGCGTGCGCGATATGTTTGAACAAGCCAAGAAAAATGCCCCGTGTATTGTATTTATTGATGAAATTGATGCGGTTGGCCGCCATCGTGGCGCGGGCCATGGCGGTGGCAATGATGAACGCGAACAGACCTTAAACCAGCTTTTGGTTGAAATGGATGGGTTTGAAACCAATGAAGGCGTAATTTTGCTGGCCGCAACCAACCGTGCCGACGTATTGGACCCAGCCTTGCTGCGCCCCGGACGTTTTGACCGCCAAATCCACGTGCCGCTGCCTGATATCAATGGTCGCAAGAAAATTCTGGACATCCATTCAAGAAAAACGCCGTTGGGGCCAGATGTTGACCTACGCATCATTGCACGGGGCACGCCGGGCATGTCGGGGGCTGATCTGGCCAACCTGATCAACGAAGCAGCGCTGACCGCGGCGCGCACCGGCAAACGCTTTATCACCATGGAAGACATCGAATTTGCCAAAGACAAAGTGATGATGGGCTCGGAACGCCGCTCCATGGTTTTGACCGATGATCAAAAGGAAAAAACCGCTTATCACGAGGCGGGCCACGCATTGGTGGGCATATTGCTGACCAAAACCGATCCGGTTTACAAAGCGACTATTATTCCGCGCGGCGGTGCTTTGGGCATGGTGATGTCCCTGCCAGAACTTGATAAGTTGCAACTGTTCAAAGACGAAGCTCATGAAAAATTGGCGATGGGCATGGCTGGCAAAGCCGCAGAAATTTTCAAATATGGGGCTGATAGTGTCTCCAGCGGACCGTCTGGCGATATTCAACAGACCAGTTCAATGGCCCGTGCCATGGTGATGCGCTATGGCATGTCGGACGAGGTCGGTAATATTGATTATTCCGAGGCCCATAACGGTTATAACGGCACCACCGGCGGGTTTTCGATTTCGACCAAAACCAAAGAGCTGATCGAAAGCGAAGTAAAGCTGTTCATTGATCATGCTTATGAGCTGGCTTTTAAACTGATTGCCGACAATGAAAAAGAATTTGAAAATCTGGCCAAAGGTCTGTTGGAATATGAAACCCTGACCGGCGATGAAATTAAACGGGTCATGCGAGGCGAATCCCCGCAAAAGCCCGATGATGAGGAAAGCGGTTCGGATTCCGGCAGTGATACCGGTTCCGTCACCTCAATTCCTAAGGCAGCGAAAAAGCCCAAAGGCGACGGTGGCATGGAGCCGCAACCGCAAGGCTAGCACCCAACTTATCAAAAATGAAAAGGGCCGCGAGAATTTTCGCGGCCTTTTTTGTGCGCTCTTTGCGCCGTCCGCATACAAATGAATACAGTTGTTGCATTATAATCGCTGATGGCTAGTCTGCATAGGTCATTGCGTCGCATGTGAACCTCACCAAGTCGAATTGATACCGGATTCGCAATTTGAATCCCTTTATTGAGAATTGTTACCACCCTTAAAGGATGCTCTCCATGGCCTATAAAACCGATATTGAAATTGCGCGCGAAGCCAATAAAAAACCCATTCAGGAAATAGGCGCCAAGCTTGGCATCCCCTCTGATGATCTGCTGCCCTTTGGACATGACAAGGCCAAGCTTTCGGCAGAATTTATCAAGGCGCAAGCCGGTAAAACCGATGGCAAACTTATTTTGGTAACGGCCATAAGCCCAACGCCAGCGGGCGAGGGTAAAACCACCACCACGGTTGGCCTTGGCGACGGGCTAAACGCAATTGGCAAGAACGCGGTGATCTGTATTCGTGAGGCATCTCTTGGCCCGTGTTTTGGCATGAAAGGCGGTGCTGCGGGGGGTGGCTATGCGCAGATTGTGCCGATGGAAGAAATGAACCTGCACTTTACGGGTGATTTTCATGCGATCACTTCGGCCCATAACCTGCTGAGCGCCATGATTGATAACCATATTTATTGGGGTAATTCGCTGGAAATTGACGAACGCCGCATTGTGTGGAAGCGCGTTCTCGACATGAACGACCGTGCCTTGCGCGACACGGTTGTCAGTCTTGGCGGCATCGCCAACGGTTTTCCGCGCCAAACTGGGTTTGACATAACGGTGGCCTCCGAGGTTATGGCGATCCTGTGCCTGTCCAACGATCTGGAAGATCTTCAAAAACGTCTTGGTGACATCATTGTCGCCTATACCCGCGAGCGCAAACCGATTTATTGCCG
>QIGK01000098.1 GCA_003228875.1 Rhodobacterales bacterium | reverse complement strand
TTCGCAACAAAGCCCGCAATGTGATTAAGCTTAGCCAGATGTTGGTGGATGACTATGATGGCAAAGTCCCCAGCAGCCGCGCGGCGCTGGTATCGCTGCCCGGCGTTGGGCGAAAAACCGCCAATGTGGTGCTGAATATGTGGTTCAAAATGCCCGCGCAAGCAGTGGATACCCATATTTTCCGGTTTGGCAATCGCACGGGTGTGGCACCCGGCAAAAATGTTGAAGCAGTGGAACGGGCGATTGAAGACCATATTCCTGCCGAATTTCAGCACCATGCTCATCACTGGATGATTCTGCATGGTCGCTATGTGTGCAAAGCCCGTAAACCGGTTTGCACCAACTGTATTATTGCGGAGTTTTGTAACTCCGAGGAGAAGAACCTATGAATAAACCCCTGAAAGTTGTCGGAATTGGCAACGCGATTGTGGATATTCTGTCCCATGTGAAGGATGATTTCCTGACCGAACATGGCATAGAAAAAGGCATTATGACCCTGATTGACCGCGATCGCGCCAGTGTGCTTTACAGCCATCTTGGCCCAAGCATGGAAATTTCCGGCGGGTCAGCGGCCAACACGATAGCGGGGCTGGCGGCGCTCGGGGTTTCGACCGCTTATGTCGGCAAGGTCAAGGATGATCAGCTGGGTGAAGTTTTTGCCCGTGACCTGCGTGCGCAAGGCGCGGTTTATGAAACCCCGCTGGCCCCCAAAAGCCAGGCTGCTGAAACCGGTTTCAGCACGGTGATGGTCAGCCCTGACCATGAGCGCACCATGAACACCTATCTGGGTGTGTCGGAGTTTTTGACCGCTGATGATATTGATACCGATCAAATGGCCAATACCGACTGGATATATCTTGAGGGCTATCGTTTTGACGGCCCCGACAGTGTGGTGGCTTTTGCCAAAGCTATTGAGGCTTGCAAAGCGGCTGGGGGCAAGGTCTCGGTTACCTTGTCCGATCCGTTTTGCGTTGAACGGCACCGCGATGCGTTTCGCGCATTGATCAAAGACCATATTGATCTTTTGTTTTGCAATGAACACGAAATGCGGGCCATGTATGAAACCGAAGACCTGAGCGTGGCATTAAGAATTGCCGCTGCCGAGGTCGAAACCGTGGCCTGCACGGTTGGCGCAGACGGGGCATATATTTTGCAGGATGGTCAGGAATACCATGCATTGGCCACCGATGTTGATATTGTTGATGTGACCGGCGCGGGAGACCTGTTTGCCTCGGGCTATTTATTTGGGGTTGTCACGGGGCGAGATCCGCTAACTTGCGGGCAGATGGGTTGTGTTGCAGCAGGTGAGATTATTTCCCATATCGGCGCGCGGCCCGAGGCGGATTTGACCGAATTATTCAAACAACACGGTCTGATCTAGGGGGATATATGGCTTACGAATATGACAGCGAAAACATTTTTGCCAAAATTCTGCGTGGGGAGATTCCGAATAATACGGTGCTGGAAACCGAGCATTGTCTGGCGTTTCGTGATCTGTATCCGCAAGCCCCTGAGCACATTCTGGTGATCCCAAAAGGCCCATACGTGAATTTTGATCATTTCGGCGCCGAGGCATCAGACGCTGAACTGGCTGATTTCAGCCGCACGATTGCGCGAATTGCCAGAGAAATCGGCGTGGACCCGGCATCAGGTGGCGATGGCTATCGTTTGATCACCAATGCTGGCCGGAATGCGTCGCCGGATGTGCCCCACTTGCATATCCACCTGCTTGGCGGGCGGCATTTGGGACGGATGTTGCAACAGGCTTGAATATCGCGCCACAATATTGCCAAATAGCCAAAGAAAATCCGAGGAAACCCGATGACCATTGAAGCCCCCGAAACCGAAGAAGTAACCGTTACAAAAGTTAAATGTGACGGCAATGGAGACCACCCGCGTGTTTGGCTGGTGATTCCGCGCGATACCGGATTCGTTGAATGCGGTTATTGTGACAAAAAATTTGTCTTGAAAAAATAGCATGGCATTTGGCAAAGGGCATCATCTGCATCTGATAGACGGCTCGGGATTTATTTTTCGCGCCTATCACGCATTGCCGCCGCTGACGCGCAAATCCGACGGATTTCCGGTGGGGGCGATTTCCGGTTTTTGCAACATGCTGTTCAAGTTTGTTGAAGACAGCAAAGGCCATGATGCGCCCACCCATGTGGCGGTGATTTTTGACCATAAAGGCAAGACTTTTCGTTCCGATATTTACCCCGAATACAAAGCCAACCGTCCGCCTGCGCCCGAAGACCTCGTGCCGCAATTTCCGGTTATTCGCGATGCAACCCGCGCGTTCAACCTGCCTTGCGTGGAAATGCAGGGGTTTGAGGCTGACGATATTATCGCCACCTATGCAATCCAGGCGCGTGATCTGGGCGCGCGGGTCACGGTGATTTCGTCAGACAAAGACCTGATGCAGTTGGTTGGTGGCGGGGTAGAAATGCTCGACCCAATGAAAAATCGCCATATCGGCATTGAACAGGTTGAAGAAAAATTTGGCGTCAAACCAGACCGGGTGATTGACGTGCAATCACTGGCGGGGGATTCGGTTGATAACGTACCGGGCGCGCCGGGTATTGGCATTAAAACTGCAGCGTTACTGATCAATGAATATGGGGATCTGGATAGCCTGCTGGAACGGGCTGAGGAAATCAAACAGCCTAAACGACGGCAAAGCTTGATTGATAACGCGGATCAAATCCGCACCTCGCGCGAATTGGTGACCTTGCGGCTGGACGTTCCGGTAGTCGAGGCATTTGACGAATTTGAACTGCGCGATCCGGTGGCGGATGATGTGTTGGCCTTTCTGACCAAAATGGAATTTCGCAGCCTAAGCCAACGCATTGCAGCCAAACTGGGTGCAACGCTGCCCGCGTTTGAGGAACCCGCCACCAGCGGGGGATCGACCCCCACTGATGGCGGCGCGGAAATTGCCGCGCTTACCGCGCCGATTGATGCAAGCAAATATGAAATGGTGTCAGATGCTGAGGCGTTGCAGGTTTGGGTCGATAAAATCTATGGCCGGGGCTATGTGGCGTTTGACACTGAAACCACTGGCCTGAATGAAATGGTGATCGATCTGGTTGGCATTTCTTTAAGCGTTGAACCGGGGGAGGCCTGTTATGTGCCGCTCGCCCATGTGGCAGGCGCTGGTGATCTGCTTGGAGCCGCTGAACGGGTTGAAGGGCAACTGACTGTGGACGCAGCGCTAGAAATCCTGCGTCCGATGCTGGAAGACGCGTCGATCCTGAAAATCGGCCAGAACATGAAATATGACATGAAAATCATGCGCCGATACGGGGTGGATATTGGCCCGATTGATGACACGATGCTGATGTCCTACGCCTTAAATGGCGGGGTGCATCGCCATGGTATGGATGCGCTTTCGGATCAATATCTGGATCATAAGCCGATCCCGATCAAATCGCTGATCGGGACCGGAAAATCGCAAGTTACTTTTGCTCAGGTGCCGCTGAAAGATGCCGCGCCTTATGCGGCTGAGGACGCGGACATAACCCTACGCCTCTGGAAATTGTTCAAACCGCGCTTGTCGGCTGAGAAACTGACCACAGTTTATGAAACCATGGAACGCCCCTTGGTACCGGTTCTGGCGGAAATGGAGATGTTTGGCATCAAGGTGGATCGCCAGCATTTGTCGCGGATGTCGAACAATTTTGCTCAGAAAATGGCGGGGCTAGAAGCCGAAATTCACGAATTAGCTGGGCGTAAGTTTAACGTGGCTTCACCCAAGCAGCTCGGTGAAATACTGTTTGATGAAATGTCGCTTCAGGGCGGCAAAAAAGGCAAAACCGGTGCTTATGCTACCGGCGCGGATATTCTGGAAGATCTGGCCGCTGAGGGCCGTGACCTGCCAGCCCGTGTGCTGGATTGGCGCGGCATGGCCAAGTTGAAATCCACCTATACCGATGCGCTGCAAGACCATATCAACCCCGATACGGGGCGGGTCCACACTAGTTATGTGATCTCAGGCGCGACCACCGGACGCTTGGCATCCACCGATCCTAACCTGCAAAACATCCCCGTGCGCACCGAGGAGGGCCGTCGCATTCGCGAGGCTTTTGTCGCGGCTGAGGGACATGTGCTGGTTAGTCTTGACTATAGCCAGATAGAGCTGCGGATATTGGCGCATATTGCCGAGATTGACAGCCTGAAACAAGCGTTTTTGGATGGGCATGACATTCACGCCATGACCGCCAGTGAAATGTTTGGGGTGCCGATGCAAGACATGGACCCGTCAATACGCCGTCAAGCCAAGGCGATTAATTTTGGGGTGATTTACGGGATTTCAGGGTTTGGGCTGGCACGCAACTTGCGGATACCACGCAAAGAGGCGCAAGGCTTTATTGACCGGTATTTTGAGCGCTTTCCCGGCATTCGTGAATATATGGACAAAACCGTAGAAGGTGCCAAAGCCAAGGGTTATGTGGAAACTTTGTTTGGCCGGCGCATCCACACGCCTAATATTGCCGCCAAAGGCCCCCATGCCGGGTTTGCCAAACGCGCCGCCATTAACGCGCCCATTCAGGGGACAGCTGCGGATATTATCCGCCGTGCGATGATACGCATGCCTGAGGCCATCAAATATCTGCCAGCCAAAATGCTGTTACAGGTGCATGATGAACTGATCTTTGAAGTTCAGGCGGATGCTGTTGAGGATACCATTTCTGTGGTGCGTAACATCATGGAAAACGCTGCGGAACCGGCGGTGAAAATCAACGTGCCGCTGGTGGTGGATGCGGGGCAGGGGGCAAACTGGGCTGAGGCGCATTAGATGGATGAAATTTTTGACGCGTTATGGGACGATCAAAATTTCCGTGCCCTTGAAGAAATGCTTAATGTTTTCTGCCCTTTCGAGGCGGTTGGCATGGTGCATCAGGAAATTCGCCATGCACATTATCTGGCGTATATTCTTAACCCCAACAAACCTCATGGTTTTGGTATCAAGCCGCTAAACGCTTTTTTGCGTCTCGCATTGGGCAAAGAAATACCTGCTGATTCGGATGCCCAATATGGTGATATCAAAATCATCCGCGAACGAGACGACATTGATTTGAGAATTGAAATTCCAGGGGGGATGTTACAAGAAAAAGCAATTGTTCTGGCGGTCGAACTTAAGATAAATGCAGCGGAAAGTGCAGAGCAGCTTGAAAAATATCGTGGTATTGTGGACAGGCAATATAGAGGTTGGGATAAACGGTATATTTTCCTAACAAAACATGGGACAGCTGCGCGTAATTCTAAAGATAGAGCAGAATGGAAACCAATGGCTCTGGCAGACCTGATTCCCAAGTTTAAAGAGGCATTGGAGAACAAAGGTTCCGGCCAGAGTGTTGATTTTTTCAAGGCCTATATTCGCATGATGGGGAGAAAACATTTGGGCGACAAAGAAATTAAACAAAAAGCAGCAGAGCTTTGGGACGCGCATTCAGATGTGCTGGAAATCTTGATGAAATATCAACCGGACAGAGCTAAAGACATAATGCAATATTTGGCGAAAAACGATGAACTGCTTGAAAAACTGAAAGAAAATACACCTTTGGAAATTTGCAAAACAACAAGCTCACGCAAAATCTTGAGGTTTCATTTTAATGCCTGGGATAGTTTGCCGGGAATGAAAGCCAAATCCAGTGGATGGGTGAAAAGTCAGAGCATAATTGTTATCGAAGTTTATATTGGCCTGAAAAAGGATATTCGCATTACATATTGTTTGGATCGTTCTGGTAATATGGATGAAACTGCTGAGCAAAACCGTAAAGCAATTCATGAAAAATCTGATCATCTCAATCTGTCGGAATGGGTTGATCAGGATTGGGCCATTCCGCCATACAAAAACAACCATAACCATATACACCTGCACAAAGCAGTTCTTTGGTCGAGGGATGAAAGAAAAAGCAATTCCGAATTTAGCAATGATATTGAAGGTATAGCCATATCAATTATCGAAAAAGCAGGCGAGTTCCTAAAACACACTTTTCCTGAATATGACAAAGTAATTACAGCGGTTTCGCCTGAAACAGCCGAGCATATAGTTGCTGCCTCAGTGGGTGAGGCTAATCCCGCTTAAACCAACCCCAACGCCCCGCGCCTGATATATCGCCGCGTTGCCAGCACGGCCGCTACTGTGAGGCCAATCGCAAGGCCAGTCCAAACGCCGTTTGCAGCCAATGCGGTGTATTTTGACAAGATGTAGGCGGTTGGAATACCAACAATCCAATAGGCGAAAATGGCAATTTGCATCGGCACCTTCGTGTCAGACAAACCGCGTAGCAGCCCTGCTGAAAGTACTTGCAGCGAATCTACCAGTTGAAAAGCCGCGGCTATGGCCAGAAATGGAATCGCATAGGATAGAATCTCAGCAGCATCAGGGCTGTTTTTGCCTATAAAAGCATTTACCAGAGTTTCAGGCAGCAACACCAATACCAGAATGGTTGCAAAAGAAACCGCCAGCCCCAGAATATAAACCGCTTTGCCCGCTTGGGTGATTTCCAGATTATTTTCATGGCCTTTGGCCAGACCAATGCGAATGGTGCCAACCTGTGACAGGCCCAGCGGAATCATAAATGCTACGGAGATTATTTGCAGCACAATGCCATGGGCGGCCAAAGCCAACACGCCAAACCAGCCAACCATAATAGCCGAGAAAGCGAAAAGACTGATTTCTGCTATCAGAGACAAGGCGATGGGCCAACCCAAGCGGATGACCTCAACAAAAGCGGGCCAATCGGGGCGCCACCAGCGCACAAAAAGTTCGTGTTCGCGCAGGGATTTTTTTGTGGCGGCAAACACCAAAAGCACAATCGCTGATAAAGTTGCCGCGCCGACGGTGGCCACGGCTGCACCGCGCAAGCCCATGGCGGGCATGCCCCAATTCCCAAAAATAAACGCGTAATTCAGCAGGGCATTCAGCCCCGCCGCCGCCAGTGTCACCAGTAAAACCATATTGGCCAGCCCTACTACGGACAAATAAGATCGCAAAACCATCACGATAACTGTCGGAAAAAGCGCCCACATAGCGATGTTCAGATATGATTGCGCCATGGCGGGCAAGGGTGCTTCCTGCCTAAGAAACGTATAAATCGGTTCGGCAAAAAACAGGATCGGCATGACAACAATCGCATATGCCAGCACCGCCCAGAACCCCATCCGCACAGAGCGCCGCATGCTTTGCGTATCGCCGCGCCCCAATGTTGTGGCCGCCATGGGCATCACCGCCGAGGCCAAGCCAATACCGGCAATTGTCAGAATAAAAAACAGCTGCGTTGCCAACACCGATGCAGCCAGTGGCTCCGCCCCCAACCGCCCGACCATCAATGTGTCGGTGACACCCATCAGCATGGACGCAATTAATGTGCCAACCAGCGGTAAGCCCAGTTTGATACTGGCAGACAGGTGCTGACGCGGGGATTGCTCTGCAGATGGAATTGTATCGCTCATTGGGTTCTCGAAATAATTTTCAGGCAAAGCCTATCTGAACCGGCAGATAAGGAAAGCGTTAAATTGTGCCAAGTTTTGCGGCGACAATGTCCAGCAATGCTTTGTCGGTGCTGCGCGCCACCAGATTGCTGCCAAAGCGCCCGTCTTGAATAAATGGATAGGACCCAATGCCAACATCGGGGTGTTGCGCGGCAATTTTGGCCAGTGGCCCAGCGATATTGCCCTCGGGCTGATCAACCCGCACACTAACCGATAGTAACGGAGTGCCACCGGTTAGCTTGGGCATAACACTGGCCAGCATCGCCTTAAAAACCGTAGGAACACCAGCCATGACATAGACATTTTCAATCTGAAAACCCGGGGCTTTGCTGACCGGATTGTCAATCAGGCTGGCACCATCGGGAATGCGAGCCATGCGCAGCCGCATGCCGTTCAGGTCCGCCGGATTGGTATAATTTGTGGCCAGAATGGCGCGGGCGTCTTCGCGAATATCAATGCCAATGCCAAACGCTTTGGCGATGCAATCAGCGGTAATATCATCATGGGTCGGGCCAATGCCGCCAGATGTAAACACATGGTCAAAACTGCCGCGCAAGGCATTTACGGCGTTAACGATCTGCGCTGGATCATCGGCAACCACGCGAATTTCTTGCAGGTCTATCCCGATCTCGGTCAGGTTTTTGGCCAGATGGTTGCTGTTGGTATCTTGGGTTCTACCCGACAGAATTTCATCGCCAATCACCAGCATTGCCGCAGTAGGATTTGCCATCTTGTCAGTCCTTTTTATTGCGGTTATCCATGGGGAATGGAATTTCAACAACCGCTTATTCGCGCCACATTAATCAAACGGTATAAACGCTTTTTGGCGGATGTCACGCTTTCGGGCGGCCAACAGGTTACCGCCCATTGCGCCAATCCCGGTGCGATGACCGGGCTGAATGATGCTGGCATGACCGTCTGGCTGGAACCCAATGATGACCCCAAGCGCAAACTACGCTATAGCTGGAAACTGGTTGAGGCGGGCACAGGGCTAGTTGGCATTGATACCGCCATGCCCAATAAAATTGTAGGCGAAGCTTTGGCGCTGGGCAAAGTTCCCGAACTGGCTGCCTATGACCACATTAAACCCGAGGTCAAATACGGTGAAAACAGCCGCATTGATTTTTTACTGACGGGTGATGGCCTGCCCGACTGTTATCTAGAGGTCAAATGCGCCAATCTTTCCCGCCAAAAGACATTGGTTGAATTTCCTGACACAGTCACCAAACGCGGCACAAAACATTTGGCTGAGCTGGCAAATATGGCGGGGCAGGGGCATCGTGCTGTAATGCTTTATCTGGTGTTTCGCGATGATTGCACGGCGTTTCGGCTGGCGGCGGATATTGATCCGGCTTATGCAGCGGCCTACAAAATTGCCAAAACCAACGGGGTTGAGACATTTTGTTATGCCACCAAGATATCAACCAGCGCGGTGACCCTTGCCCAACCCTTACCCATCCTCTAAACCCCGACTGAAACATTAGAGGAGTCCCATTTTGGTCGTAGCAACCTCAGGTCATCTTAACCGCGACGGCATTCGCATTCACTCGCAATCAGATTTTGCCGGAATGGCGGCGTCTGGCCGTTTGGCAGCGACAAGCCTTGATATGATTGCCAAATTTGTGGTGCCGGGCGTGACCACGCTGGAACTTAATGACCGTATTCATGCTTTTATTGAGGACGCTGGCGCAGTGTCAGCCACGGTGGGCTATCGCGGTTATCAACATGCCAGCTGCATTTCGATCAACCATGTGGTTTGCCACGGTATTCCGGGGGCAAAAACCCTTAAGAATGGCGATATTTTGAACATAGACGTGACCTGCATTCTGGATGGCTGGTTTGGCGACACGTCGCGTATGTATGTGGCCGGCCAAGCCTCGCGCAAGGCGGAGCGGCTGATCGAAGTTACCCATGATGCCCTGATGAAAGCCATCGCGCAGGTCAGGCCGGGTAATACCTTTGGTGACGTGGGCGCAGCTATTCAACGCTATGCAGAGGGCCACCGTATGGGGGTGGTGCGTGATTTTTGCGGGCATGGATTGGGGCAGGTGTTTCACTCTGCCCCCAACGTGTTGCATTATGGGCGCTGGGGCACCGGTGCTGTTTTTGAAGCGGGTATGTTTTTTACCATTGAACCCATGATCAACCTTGGTCGCCCTGATACCAAAGTTTTAGCGGATGACTGGACTGCGGTGACCAAAGACAAATCGCTTTCAGCCCAGTTTGAACATTCCATTGGTGTGACCAAGGATGGCTGCGAGATTTTCACCCTGTCCCCCGCAGATAAATTCTATCCGACTTGGTAATTTAAGCAATTTTTAACCAACCCGCGCCATGCTGCGCGGATGACGAGTGCCAATCAGTTTGGTGAAAAACCTTTTCCCGGCTTTGAGCCGGATTTTGAAGTTATTGCCGCCAAGCAACCCTCCAAAAAACCGCACTTTCATAACCATCGTGCCCGTTTGCGTGCGCGTTTCATGTCGGCAGGTGCGGCAGCACTTGCCGATTATGAAATGCTGGAATTGGTGCTGTTCCGCGCCATTCCGCGCCGCGATGTCAAACCTTTGGCAAAACGCTTGCTGGCAGAGTTCGGTGATTTTAACCATGTGATTTCTGCGTCAAAAATGCGCCTGACCCAAGTTCAGGGCGTGGGGGATGCTGTCGTGCAGGAACTAAAAATTGTTGAGGCGGCGGCGCAAATGCTGGCGCAAGCCAAGGTGATGGGCAAAAATGTTGTCAGTTCATGGTCGCAGCTTATGACCTATTGCAAAACCGTGATGGCGCACCGTGATACCGAACAGTTTCGAATTCTGTTTCTTGATCGCAAAAATACCCTGATCGCAGATGAAGCGCAGGCGCAAGGCACCATTGACCATGTGCCGGTTTACCCGCGCGAGGTTGCAAAGCGAGCGTTGGAATTAAATGCTACGGCAGTTATTCTGGTGCATAACCACCCGTCAGGTGACCCCAGCCCATCCCAAGAAGACATTGATATGACCCAAAAAATCATAGCAGCAACGGCCGCGCTGGGCATTTCTGTGCATGATCATATTGTGATTGGCAAAGCCACTGACACTAGTTTTCGTGCGTCGGGGCTTTTGGAATAAGGGTTTATTGGGCTGCCAGTCGAATATCGTCAACCGCGCCATTTACCCTGAACTGCGCCAATGCGCCGCCACCACACCCCGGCACAGTGAAACGAATGCGCCGTAATCCAGCAGAATTGTCAGGGCGGGTACGAAGGGTGCGGGCTGAAATATCGTTACCGCAAACTTCGCTGCCATTATTGACTTCAAGTGTCATGGCAACCGTGCCACGTGCCAATCCGCGACCAAGCGGCATGGAATAAACTTCTGCTAATGCGCCGCCTTCAATAGTTTTATCGCCAAGCTCCAGCAAATATCCACCGCCTGTCAGACGCGCAGAACGGTAATCCCGTGCGGAGCCAGACCAAACATGCCCATCTGATCCGGCAACCGCACCAAATTCAAAAGCATGCAAATCAAGATCGGCATCGCCGCGCCAAGTAACAGCGGCGCGGGTTACATCTGTGATCTGGGTGACCAGAGCAACCGTAGACTGGGAACTGCCATCCTCAAACGTAGCGGTGATTTCAGCGGTGCGTTGCAAGGCTGGCACAACAACATTTGCGGTGCCCGCAGCATCAGTCAAAATGGTGAACTCCAAACCTGCATGGCTGATGGTCACCGGCATGTTTGGCTTACATTCGGCAATCAGGAACAGTAAAATATTTGCCCCAGAGCGCACGGAAGGATCAAGAAAAATCTCACAGGTTGACAATTGCGGCACAGGAATAATTTCGACAAAACTGGTGTCGGACTGTGTTTCAAGGCTGGCCAGTTCGCTTAAGTCAGCGGCGTCGGGCAGGGCTTCTTGAAGCGGCGCAGGCACCACGGTTTTGTCAATCAGTGGCAGGGCTGTGCTGAACCCAAATTCAGGCGTAAGACTGCCAAAATTGTTTAGCTGCTGAAATGTTTCGATGCCGGCAGCCAGACTGGCCAAAACCAACATGTCGGCGGCAACAGTGTTTGGTTGCTCCGCGGAAAAGACCTGATAAGTCGAAACCTGAAACTGATAACCTTGTGGCGGAATAGGCACTGCAATGTTTTGCCCCGAACCGGTTGGCAATTCCAGTGACATTGCAAAAGTGGTTTCGACCGGACCAAAAGGCTGTAACGGCAAAATGTCGGATTCCAACAGCGATGTGAATGCTAAGGCTGTGCCATCAGCCAGCGTAACTCCGGTTGTAAACGCAACTGGCTCGCGCTCCAGCACAACCGGAGAGGTGTCACCAAGGCTAGAGCTTGACAGCGAAAGTGGCGCCGCGTGCTGCACCGAAAAATCCTGTTCCCTTTGCAATATCGAAAGCTGCGGGTTGTTAGCATCAATCTGGTTTGACGAAAGCGGCGTTCCCGAAAGTTGCAATGCAATAAGCGCGGTGGTGGTGCTGCGCTCAATTTCTAGGGTGGTTTGTTCCGGTTCAACTGCCGCAAATGCAACCGAAACACCATTCTCCGGTGAGACAAATGCAGACGCATATTCAGATGCAACAGCTTGTGCACTGTCTGGGCCTTGGGCAACAATGCCACCAAACGGGGCGCTGGCAAAATCGGGCAGCTCAGCCAAAACCACCGGGCCCCGGCCAAGCGGCGCGGTCACGGGGTTGGATTGGGGCGATAACAATGTCAGTTGCGGGACAATTGCCGCAGAAACCTGCGCTTCGGCTTCGGATGCGCCACCAATTATCACATTGGTGGTTTCAGATTCCAGAGGTGTGCCAAAATTTGCAACACCAAATTCAACCGGTGCGACGGTGGCTGCGCTGCTTTGCGGCGCGATGCTGCTATCGGTGTTTGCGGTTGCATTGTTCAATACGGTGGTTTGCTGCCGAATGGCCGCCGTTGCTGCTGAGGGGGTTATAAATTCTTCAATATTGGGGGCCACCAGCGTTGGCGCCTGCATGGATACAATAATGTTATTGATGCCGGGCGCTTCGTCAATCTGCTGTGGTGGCGTTACCGTTGCTGTCACAATGGGTTCAGGCTCGGGCAATTGTTCGGCGGGTTGTTCGGTTTCGGCATTTTCGGCAAGCTCGGTTTCTTCTTCCTGCGCGTCAAAAACGATGACTGCTGGTGCTGGCGTTGTGCTGGCGACAGCCAAGGAAATGACGTTTAGCGTTACTGAATTTGGTGCGCAGCTGCCGGCGCTATCAACGCAATAGGAAAAGCTGATCTCGCCCGAACATTCGGTTTGGCTGGAAAATTGCAGCAAACTGGCACCAGACAGCGCAACCGTGCCGCAACTAGGCTGATTAAGAACGACAATCGGGCCTTTGATGGCATCATTGGCCTGAACGTCAAGGATTTGGCTGGCCCCAGCGCGAACCGAATAAAAATCATCGCTGGTCTGAACTTGGTTTTCACCAGAAAGCATTGCCATGAAACGATCACCATACTGCACCATGGTTCCCGCAAAAACTGCGAGAATCAGGCCCGTAAAAATCGTCATCATTCGATCGTTTTTGAACACGATCCGGCTCCTTCAATACTAAATTTGTCTCAAAGTATCATTATTTAATCAAAAAACACAGCACCTTATGGTGTTTAGTTAACGCTGCGTGAATATGGCAACACCTAACAACCTGTGGGAATCATTATAACAGTAATTACAATATGTTGTATTTATGGCGAAATATGGGCCAACAACAATACGGATAAATTTTTTATTAACTGTTAAGTAATGACCTAGCAGCGGTGTCTAACCATTTTATACCTTACCATGACAATGTTTGTATTTTTTGCCGGAACCACAAGGGCAAGGCGAATTTCGCCCGCCGCGGCCCCATGTGCTTTCGTCTTTTGGATCAACGCCCAAAGCTGGGCTGTTTCGGGCTGGATTGGCGGTTATTTTTTCCGCTTTTGGCTGGGCAATCGGCTGGCCTGATTCCGCGGCTGCTTTGGCGCGGATCTGGTCGATCATGGTTTGTTGCTCTTCGGGTGTCATAAAACGGATATGCGAAAGCTGGGTGGTCACATCAACGCGCAAGCGGTTCAGGAAGTTTTCAAACAAGGTAAAGGCTTCGGTTTTGTATTCATTCAGCGGGTCACGCTGGGCATAACCACGAAACGCCACGACTTGGCGCAGATGTTCCAGTATTAACAAGTGTTCGCGCCAAGCTTTGTCAATGGATTGCAGCAGTATCTGTTTTTCGATCTTGCGCATGGTTTCGGGGCCAGCTTTTGCGGCTTTGCCCGCCATCAGCTTGTCGGTTTCAACATATAGACGTTCTGCGATAATTTCATCATCAACGCCTTCTTCGGCACCCCAATCGATGATCGGCAAGTCCAGACCAAAATGTTTGATGATGTCTGCATAAAGCCCTTCCATATTCCATTGGTCGGCATAGGCCTTGGCAGGAATATGTTCAGCGATCAGATCATCAATCACATCTTGGCGCATATCGCGGGTTTCTTCGGACAGATCAGCGCTTTTCATAATGTCGCGCCGCTGTTCAAATATGCGCTTGCGTTGCTCGTTCATGACATCGTCATATTTAAGCACGTTTTTACGGACATCAAAATTGCGGGCTTCGACTTTGCCTTGGGCGCGTTCCAGCGCTTTGTTGACCCATGGGTGGATGATGGCTTCGCCGTCTTTCATGCCCAGTTTTCCCAGCATTTTATCCAGATTGCCGGAATTGAATATCCGCATCAAATCGTCTTCGAGCGATAGGAAAAAGCTGGTGCGGCCCGGGTCGCCTTGGCGTCCGGAACGGCCTCGCAACTGGTTATCAATGCGACGCGATTCGTGGCGCTCGGTGGCCAGCACAAACAGCCCGCCAGCTTTTAGCGAGGCTTCCTTGGCAACCGTGTTTTCTGCGGTAATTCGGTCGCGGATGGCGGCTTGGTCAGCGTCTTCGCCAGCTTCGGCAACCGCTTTTGTCACCATCATATCAACATTGCCGCCCATTTGAATATCGGTGCCACGGCCCGCCATATTTGTGGCAATGGTTACCGCGCCGGCACGACCGGCATCAGCAATGATTTCTGCCTCTTGTTCATGGAAACGCGCATTAAGAACATTATGCTCAACCCCCGCCTTTTTTAACATTTCCGACAGCATTTCCGATTTTTCAATGGATGTCGTGCCCACCAGAATAGGCTGGCCCGCGGCATTGGAAGTTTTGATTTCTTCGATAACTGCCGCATATTTTTCTTCGGCTGAACGGTAAACGCGGTCGTCTTCGTCAATTCGGGTTATGGGTTTATTGGTCGGAATTTCGATCACGCCCAGTTTATAAATCTCTTCAAATTCATCAGCTTCGGTCAGGGCGGTGCCGGTCATACCAGCCAGCTTGTCGTAAAGACGGAAATAATTCTGGAAAGTTACCGAGGCCATAGTGATGTTCTCGGGCTGAATATTCACGCCCTCTTTGGCTTCGATCGCCTGATGCAAGCCGTTTGACAACCGCCGCCCAGACATCATTCTGCCGGTGAATTCGTCAATCAGGGTAACTTCGCCATCCTTGACGATATAGTCTTTTTCATTTTTGAACATCTTATGGGCCAGCAAACCCTGATTAACATGGTGGATCAGCGAAGCGGATTCAGGGTCATACAAAGATGCCTCGCTGTCCAATAGGCCCAGCGCGTGCAAGCGTTGTTCAACAAAATCATTGCCCTCATCGGTCAGTGTGGCGGAGCGGGCCTTTTCGTCAATTTCAAAATGTTCTTCGTTCAATTCGGGAATGAATTTATCTATCTTGATATAGAGATCGGATTTGTCTTCAGTTGGGCCGGAAATAATCAACGGCGTGCGGGCTTCGTCGATCAAAATCGAATCAACTTCGTCGACGATCGCATAAAAGTGATCCCGCTGAGACATTTGTGCCAGCTCGGATTTCATGTTGTCGCGCAGATAATCAAAACCCAATTCGTTATTGGTGGCATAGGTGACATCCGCGTTATAGGCCTCTTTTTTTACAGCTTCGTCCATATTCGGAATAACCGCGCCAACAGTTAAACCAAGGAAGTTGTATACATTGCTCATCCAGTCAGCATCGCGCCGTGCCAGATAATCATTGACGGTGACCACATGCACGCCTTTGCCTGCCAAAGCATTCAGATAAACCGGCAGGGTCGCCATCAGGGTTTTGCCTTCACCGGTTTTCATTTCGGCGATATTGCCTTGGTGCAGAAATATTCCGCCCATAATTTGCACATCAAAGGGGCGTAACCCAAGGCTGCGCTTGGCGGCTTCACGGGCATTGGCAAAAGCTTCGGGTAGCAGATCGTCAAGGCTCTCGCCTTTGGCATAACGGGCTTTGAATTCCTCGGTTTTGGCTTTGATGCCTTCGTCTGACAGGCCTTGAAATTCTGGTTCCAAGGCGGAAACCTTGGCCACAAGCGGCAGTACTGCCTTGATCAAACGGTCATTCGGAGTGCCAAAAACTTTTTTAGCCAAATTGCCAATGCTAAGCATAAATTCCGTTCCTCAATATCGTTCTGGCGGCCTCGCCAGCACTATTTTACCTACGCACTAAATTGTTAAACGCAAGTGCTTGTGTGATCGCGCCGAAACGCGTAAATCATTCGGGCGCAAACGCGCGTCATAAAACTCGAAGTTTGATGTAAGCGGCACTGTCGTTGGTGTCAACGTCACCCAGTTGGTCTTTGGGCCAGAAACCGGAGAAAAACATGCGAAATCTTTTGGCAGCAACCGCCATTTCAACAGTGCTGGCATTTGGCGGCGCGTCATTTGCGCAAGACGATGCCCCCATAACCAGAGATTCAGTTGTCGCAACTGTGAACGGCACTGAAATCACCTTGGGCCATGTTATTATGCTGCGCCGCCAATTGCCCGAAGAATATCGGAACCTGCCCAATGAGGTGTTATGGGAAGGCATTCTGAGCCAGATCATTGAGCAAGCCCTGCTGGCCGAACAGATTGACAGTGAAAACCTGCCCCAAGAGGTGCAGTTGGCAATGGAAAATGAACTGCGCGCCCAAATGGCTGCTGCCCAGATAGACATCGTTCTTGCCCGCAATATTTCTGATGAGGCCATTGATACCCTGTATCAGGAAACTGTTTCAACCCTCGAACCAACCCCGGAATTTAATGCTTCTCATATTCTGGTAGAAACCGAAGAAGAAGCCCTTGCGCTTGTGGAAATGCTGGAAGACGGCAAAGGTTTTGCTGAACTGGCCATGGAAATGTCCACCGGCCCAAGTGGTCCAAACGGTGGTGATCTGGGCTGGTTTGGGCTTGGCATGATGGTGCCGGAATTTGAACAAGCGGTGGTTAATATGGAAGCTGGCGGAATATCCGAACCGGTGCAAACGCAGTTTGGCTGGCATGTCATCAAGCTTGATGAATTTCGTGAAACACCGGTGCCGACGTTGCAAGAATTGCGCCCGCAATTGAAGGAACAACTAAGCCAACAAGCCGTTGGGCAGGAAATCGAAGCGCTGAGCGAAACCGCAGAAATCACCAGAGTTGAAGGGATTGACCCGGCTTTGATGCTTGAATTTACTTTGATCGCTGATGAATGAGCACATTGAAATCGCGCATTGCAAAGTTGAAATCAGAACTGGCGGCGCTGCAATCGCAACTGCCGCCGCCTGTGTCGCCGCTGGCACCTGAGCGGTTTCCTGATCTGCCGGTTATTGAGGGCGTGCGATTTGCCAGTGCTGAAGCGGCGGTTAAATATTCCGGTCGCACCGATGTGATGCTGGCGGAAATATGTTCGGGTTCGGTCATGGCAGGGGTTTTCACCCGCTCCACCACCCGCGCCGCGCCGGTTTTGCGCTGTGAACAATCGCTGGCGGCGCATGTGGCCAACCCCAATGACCGGTCAGGTTTTGCCATTCTGGTAAACTCCGGCAATGCCAATGCCTTTACCGGAGGGCGCGGTTTTGACAGTGTTGATGCCACCCGTAAAGCCGTCGCGCAATCGCTTGGATGCACAGCGGAACGGGTGTTTACTGCGTCCACAGGGGTTATCGGCGAACCGCTTCCCCATGACCGAATTATTGCCAAAATTGCTGACCTGAAACGGGATTTATTGCCTGATGCGTTCGCTGGTGCCGCCGCTGCCATCATGACAACCGACACCTTTAAGAAAGGTGCCAGTGCCGCGGCTGATCTGGACGGGGCGACCATAAATATCGCCGGTTTTGCCAAAGGTTCCGGCATGATTGCGCCCGATATGGCCACCATGCTGGTCTATATTTTTACCGATGTGAAAATATCCCAAGACCTACTGCAACGCACCCTTTGGCTGCAAAATGCCAAGACCTTTAATTGTATCACGGTGGATAGCGATACCTCGACCTCTGACACGGCTCTGCTTGCCGCCACCGGCAAGGCCAATATGAATGGAATCACTGAACCGACCGACCCGCGCCTGCCCGCGTTTCGCGATGCATTGCACGATGTTATGAACAACCTCTGCCAACAAGTGGCGCGCGATGGCGAGGGTGCCACCAAGCTGATTAAAATCACCATTACCGGCGCAAATTCCGACGGTGCGGCGCATCGCGTGGCCATGTCAGTGGCTAATTCCCCGCTGGTAAAAACCGCCATCGCTGGCGAAGACCCGAATTGGGGCCGCATTGTCATGGCCATCGGTAAATCCGGTGAGCGGGCTGATCGTGATCGTATCTCCATCCACTTTGGCGATATTCTGGTGGCCCAAAACGGCTGGGTCTCACCGGATTACACCGAAGCAGCAGGCGCTGCCTATATGCGAGGCGATGAAATCGACGTCACCGTTGATCTGGGGCTGGATAATGGCACCGCCACGGTCTGGACCTGTGATTTGACCCATCAATATATCACTACCAACGCCGATTACCGATCATGAAAACCCTGCTGGTTTCTGCCGTAGCCCTGATTGACCCCGATGGCCGTGTTTTGCTGGCGCAACGTCCAGCGGGCAAAGCCATGGCGGGGCTATGGGAATTCCCCGGCGGCAAAGTAGAGCCGGGCGAAACACCCGAAACAGCCCTGATCCGGGAATTACAAGAAGAACTGGGTATAGATACATGGGAAAGCTGCTTGGCTCCGCTAACCTTTGCCAGCCATACATACGATGATTTCCACCTGCTAATGCCGCTGTTTATCTGCCGAAAATGGCAAGGCACCCCAACCCCGAATGAGGGCCAAACCCTGAAATGGGTGCGCGCCAACAAGTTGCGCGACTACCCCATGCCCCCCGCCGACATCCCGCTGATCCCGATCCTGCGCGACTGGCTCTGAGCTATTTTCGCGTTGGATCACGCCCTTGATGGCTAAGTAATTACTTAATATACAACCTTAACGAACATAGAGTTTGGCAAGAGAAAACCGTGGCACATGCGCAGAACTAGAGCAATGATTTACACAACGGCAACAATTTTCATGTTTTCCGCTGGTCTTTCAGCCGCGCAAACGGAACAACAACCAAGCAGCACTGAAATCGAGCTTCTAAAAGCTGAAAACGGCATGGATTTATGTTTTTTGCCCGTTGAAACCGTGGTTGGGGCGCAGGTTCACGTTATCGTGGAGAGGAATCCACGTTCCTCTACGGTCCCGAAATTTAACGGACTAAAAGCAACGACAATTACTATTTCAAATACTGGTTCGCCAATAGTTCTTCTAATTTATACAAGGAATTCAAAAGGTGATTTGGTTTGGCGATTCAATGTGGTACCTGATGCAAACCTAGTTGGCGTACATCTTATGTCTGATAGGCTGCCTACACTAGAAGGCTTACCTGCAAATATACCTGTAACTGTGCGTTATTCGGTTGACCAAGATGATGACACCAAAAATGACTGTGAATATCTGCCAGTAACAGAGCCTTCTTTAGCCGAGTATGGTCCACAAAATTTGAGTTACCCAGAACGTGGGTTTGGTGGGTTTGGTCATATCCTCGGTATGCGGTCGCTTGATCAAATTCTTTTCGAATTTGCAGGTATGAACATAGTTTCATTTCAACACTCTGCTGGAGGCTGGGAGGATGGCGTGGCCAGAAGTATCCGCAGCTTTTGTCCAAGAATTTATCGAGATAAAAGCGAGGGGCTAGCGGTTGCTTGACGAAGCGGTCCCGCCTGAGTTTCCATATCTGAGTCCTCCAGCTGAGGTGCTGCGCATCCCGGGAAATTTAGAAGGAAATGAATTGTGGCCTTGGATCATTTCCAAAGGCTATGCCATGGTGGCACCAGCTGAATTGGTAGAATACAATTGCGAAACAGTCCGTCTTCTGGTGATGACTTTGGGGTGGGATTCTCCACCATTTAGATACTGTCGATGGCGGGGCTTCCCGTTTGACAGAAACCGGCAAATTGGCATTGTTTTATTGGGGTCAATCGTAATGACTGAAGAGACTTGCCGTAAGTTTCCGTCGCGAAAATGGATAATGTCGATACCAGAAGTTTCAATAAGCCCAAGCCAGCCCAATTGCAGCCTGAATGTCATAGATATTAACCTAAAAGAGTTTATTTTTTCCTATGGTTATTAACTAGCGCGGTTTTCTCTCCTGTCGCAAATAAAAATAGGGATAAGAAAAAATGGTGTGTGCCGACAAACTACGTGACCACCTCATGCCCCCTGCCGACATCCCGCTGATCCCGATCCTGCGCGACTGGCTCTGATTTCTTTGTTTCAAAAATACTCGCGCCGCAGGCTGGCCTGCCGAACGTAGTGAGGCCATGCCCAAAGGCAGGGGTCGCATTGCGAAGCAATGCAGGCCCCGAACTGCGGGAGAACCCCTGTATCAAAAGGGGCTAAGCTGCCATTTTATGTCTGACCCTGACGGGTCAACAAAAAATGTCAGCGGTGGCCTCGGCAGCACAGCATCAAAGTTCGGATAAAACTGGCGGGTTGCACCCAACCCGGCCGCAATTTATTGCGGCGGCTTTGGCCGCGGCTTCCAGTATTTTTCGGATGGTTAATGCATCCGCCGCCCTCAAACCGGCATGATCCATCAAGCCTTCTGCCTTAATCTGCGCAATCAGGGTTGCCATAAATGTATCGCCTGCGCCCACCGTGTCTTTCAGGTCGGGCACCGGTGTGGCGTCTATGTGAACCTGTCCGGTTTGGCTGAAAGCCACCGCACCTTTGCTGCCCAGTGTCAACACCAGCAGGGCAGTATTTGAGGCATCAAACATCTGCTGCGCTGCCTCCAACAGGGGCATATTTGGCATTATCCAGCCAATGTCTTCGTCGCTTAGTTTTATCAGATCAGCCTCAGCCAGCATTCGGTTCAGGCGCGCCAGATACCCGTCGCGATCAAGAATGAACGCAGGCCGAATATTCGGATCAATTGCCGTAAAAACACCCCGATGATGGGCTGTGATCCATGCGCTTTCCCACGCATCAGCGTCAGTTCCGTCGGTGATGGCCAGTGACCCGATGTAAAATCCGGCGATGGATTGGGGCAACGCGGCATTCAAGGTATCAAGGCTGACATCCCGTTCCGCCGTGTTTTCCCGATAAAAACGATATTCCGGCTGCCCCGCCTTAAGCGAAACCACCGCCAGCGAGGTTGGCAGGCTTGAGCGATCCATCAGTAATGTCAGGTTTTGGTCCGGCAGGCCTTTAATCAATAATTCTCCCAAAGTATCATTGGAAATCGGCGTCAAATACCCCGTGTCTACCGCTTGTAAGGCTAGTGCTTTGGCAACATTATAGGGCGATCCGCCCGGAACCGCACGGTAACGCGGCAAGCCGTCAACATCGGATTCCTGAATGAAATCAATCAGATTTTCACCACCCACCACAAACATTCAGGTTGTCTCAAATGTTTTTCGCAGGGTTTTCAGCCCATCAACCAGAATTTTTACATCCATACCGACCGCCACAAAGACCGCGCCTTTGTCTAGAAATATCTGGGCCTGCGCTGTGTCTATGGTCAAAATACCGGCGGCACAGTCTTGTGCCTGAATACGTGCCAAAGCATCGTAAACTGCGGCCAGCACCTCAGGGGCATTGGTTTGTCCGGCAAAACCCATATCGGTGGAAAGATCGGCGGGGCCAATAAAGACACCATCAACGCCTTCCACAGCGGAGATTTCATCAAGTTGGGCAAGTCCAGCACGGCTTTCTACCTGCACAATCAAGCAAATCTGTTCATCAGCGGTGGATATGTAATTCGTAGCCCGGCCAAAATCGGTGGCCCGCGCACCAAGCGCGCCAACGCCGCGCCGACCATGGGGCGGGTAACGCACTGCGCGCACCAAGGCCCGGGCCTGATCAGCGGTTTCGATCATCGGCACCAGAATATTTTGCGCGCCAAGGTCCAGCACTTGTTTGATCAGATATTCCTTGCCAATTGGCAATCGAACCACAGGGTTTACCGGTTTGGCGGCGATGGCTTGCAACGCCTGCAATGTGCTGCGCAGATCATTTGGTGAATGCTCGCCGTCAATCACCAGCCAGTCAAACCCCGCCCCTGCGCAAATCTCTGCGGCATAGCTGTCAGCCAAAGACATCCAAAGACCAATTTGGGGGCTGCCGGATTTCAGGGCGGCTTTGAAGGGGTTTTTTGGTGCGGGCATGATGGGGTTTCCTTGAATATTCAGGTAAAGGATCGCCTGATCAATACCCAGCTTTGGCGGTTTTGCAAATCAAAAATCCGCATGCAGAAATTAAAACAGCCGGGCACGGTTTGCTTGCGGCGCTGATGAATTCAGCAATGATAGCCAATTTATCCCAATGAGGCAGCGGCAGTTTTGATTTTAACCGCTGCTTCACCACCCATGCGGCGCAGGGTTTCGTTTTCGCCCAGATCGCCAAAGGTCATCATGGCCAGCGGGTCAATAAACCGCACAAGACATTCATCATCACCGGATTGTTCCACCGTCACATTACACGGCAACATCAAGCCAATATCAGCCCGTGCCTCCAGCGCCTGATGGGCAAGAACCGGGTTGCAGGCGCCCAGAATAGTATAAGGGCGGAAATCCACGTCGATCTTGGTTTTTAGCACATCATGCACATCGATGCGGGTTAAAATTCCAAAACCCTCAGCCTTGAGCGCCTCGGTGACGCGGTCAATCACAGCGCCCAGCGAACCGGATTGTGTTACTTCGATGGCAAAATCTGACATTGCATTTTCCTTATGTTTGTTTCTTGCAACCTAACCCCTTGGCTGTGCGGATCAAGGGGTGCGCGGATTAGTCCGGTGCTAGCAAATACCCGGCACCGCGAACGGTTTGCAGATATCTGGGCTGTTTGGGGTCTGCCTCGATTTTACGGCGCAGTCGGGTGATCTGCACATCAATGGCGCGTTCATTGGCGCTGCTGTCGCCTTGGCCCAATTCCTCGACCAGCCGATTGCGCGATACCGCAACATTGGGGCTGGCGGCAAATACCCGCATCAACGCGTTTTCGGTTGAGGTCAGGCGCACGGTTTCCTCACCGAACCACAGCTCAGAGCGGGTAATGTCATATCGAAACTTGCCCATCTGCAAAGTGCGCGGTGGCACTGGTTTTGACAGGTCTTTGGGCACGCGGCGCAAAATGGCATTGATGCGCAACAGTAATTCTTGAGGCTCAAACGGTTTTGGTAAATAATCATCCGCGCCAGCTTCAAACCCTTTAATACGGTCCTCGGCCTCGCCGCGCGCGGTCAGCAGCATAATCGGCGTGGTTAAGGAAAGCCGCAAATCACGCGTAAGGCTGAACCCGTCTTCACCTGGCATCATCACGTCAATGATCAGCAAATCAAATTCCAGCCCAGCCAGTAATCGTCTTGCATGGGCTGCATCGCGGGCCTTGGAAACCAGATAGCCGTTTTTGGCCATGAAACGCGCCAAAAGATCGCGAATGCGTTCATCATCGTCAATGATCAGGATATGAGCACCGTCTGCATCAATCGTCATTCCGGTTCCCCCCGTAACAAGCTGCGCATTCGATTGGCGAGTTCAGGTTCGATCATGGCTTCCAGCACGGTGCGAAAGCCTTGAACCGCCTCGGGGCCAGCGGCGGAATAAGCGCGTCGCATGCGTTTGCGTTGCACGTCTGACAGTTCTTTTTCCAATGCGGTGCCGGATTCTGTTAGGAATAAATTTCGCTGTCGACGGTCGGTTTTTCCGATACGGCTGTCGATCAACCCGTCATTGACCAACTGTCGCAATACCCGGTTCAAGGATTGTTTGGTCACGCCTAAAATGTCCAGCAACTCATTAACCGCTAGCCCTGGTTTTCGGTTAACAAAATGGATAACACGATGATGAGCGCGCCCGTAATCATAGTTTTCCAAAATTTTGTCAGGGTGGCTGGTGAAATCACGATAGGCAAAAAACAACATCTCGATGCCTTGGCGAATTTGGTCATCGGTCAAGAACAAAAGCTGCTCAGAGCGCGGCGTGCTTCGGGTTAGGGGGCTGGTATGCATTCGATTTAATATCCCTTTTTATCGTGATCACAGTTTATGTCAGCCTTGTTGACTTTCCAAGAGGGCAATGTTAGCAAAACAATCAATAGGCGTAATTTTCTGTCGTTTTTGGCGAATATTGCGCAACTTTTGCAAAGTGAATAGGGAAAAGCAATGGAAAACGGATATGATGACCGCGACGGGCTGATCTGGCT
>QIGK01000024.1 GCA_003228875.1 Rhodobacterales bacterium | reverse complement strand
TTGCTGGCGCAAGCGGCAAGGCCTTCGGCATCAATGCCGTTTTCGGGGTCACAATACTGGGCATAAAACCTAAAAAATCGCAAGATGCGCAAGTAATCTTCCTGAATGCGTTTTGATGGGTCACCGATGAATTTCAACCGCCGGCGAACAGTATCAGCAATGCCATTCAAAGGGTCAATGATCTGGCCAGAAGCCGTGCAATAAAGCGCGTTCATGGTGAAATCTCGCCGCTGTGCATCCTGAAGAATGTCATCGGAAAACTGCACCTCAGCGTGGCGGCCATCGGTGTTTGTGTCTTGGCGAAACGTCGTGATTTCAAACGGAGTTCCGGCACTGATAACCGTGACGGTGCCGTGGTCAATTCCGGTTGGAATGGCCTTAAAACCAGTATTTTTGGCTAATTCCATCACCTGCTGGGGCAATGCGTTGGTGGCGATGTCTATGTCGCTTACCGCTTCCCCGAAAACTGAGTTTCGAACACAACCGCCAACCGCAAAAACCTGAAACCCTGCACCTTCCAACATTGCAAAAATTCCAACCGTTGCCGGTTCACTTAACCATTTTTCCGAAATAGAATTCATAGCTGCGCCATTCGATCTGCCAGCCCTTTCAGAATACGCGCAGTCGCCCCCCAGATAAAATGCGGCCCATAGGGAATAGCAAGATAGGAGCGTTCCTGCCCCATCCATTCCCTGCTATGGGTCTGGAAATTATCCGGCTTCAGCACAAACCTGAGCGGCACTTCAAATACTTCGGCAACCTCGCCCGGTTCGGGGGTCGGGGCAAAATCTGAAATTACTCTGCCAAGGAACGGAATGACCGAAAACCGTGTCACAGTTTCATGTTGGGCGATGGCACCTAATATCTCAACATTTTGATGGTGCAGGCCGATTTCTTCTTCAGCCTCGCGCAAGGCAGCATCTTGGGCTGATGCATCGCTGGCATCCACTTTACCACCGGGGAAAGCCACTTGACCGGGATGGTGCAACAGATTGCCTGACCTTCGTGTCAGAATAACACGCACGCCGTTGTCACGCTCAATAAGCGGAATTAACACCGAAGCAGCCCGCAAGACCCGATTTTCGGGGAGTTGGCGCAGCACCGCTGGATCAAGATCAAAGTCGGATGAACCCGACTGGCCTGATAGGGCCACGGCTTGCTTGAGTTTTTCAAAAATGTCAGGCTGCATATTCATCCTTGTTATGTGGCTCATGGGCCTAAAAACAACAAGGGTTAGCGTTGACTTGCAATCGCCAGAATTGCGTCTAAATCCAGATTTTTTTCCAGATGATTGGCAAGCTGATCGAGCGTTTCCTCAACGGTTGCGCTATAATTCAGGTCTGAATTTGCAGCCCCAAGATCAGCCAGCCATGCTTTGCGAAAGCTGTCTGCAGCAAAAATACCATGCAGATATGTGCCTGATACCAACCCATCAGCTGATTGTGCGCCTTCGGGCTGTCCGGTAATGCTGAACAAAGGTCTGGTCATGTCAGGGCCAGAGGAATGGCCGATATGAATTTCATAGCCTTGGGTGGTTGTGCCGCTGGACAGGTGTTTTGCGGTGACCTTGGTTAATTGTTTTTGCGGTGCCATAACGGTTTTAATGTCAAGATAACCAAGCCCGCTGGTTTCGCCTGCCGGTCCTTCAATGCCCATCGGATCAGAAATGCTATGGCCCAGCATTTGGTAACCACCGCAAATTCCCAAAACTTTGCCGCCACGGCGAATATGGGCTTTCAGGTCTATGTCCCAGCCCATTTGGCGGAAAAAATTCAGATCACCAATGGTGGATTTGCTGCCCGGAATAAGCACAAGATTTGCGTCGCCGGGCAAAGCCTGACCGGGCTTTACAAAACAAATTTTGATGCTCGGCTCTGCTGCCAGCGGGTCAAGATCATCAAAATTGGCCATTCGGGACAGTTGCGGCACCGCAATCTTAAAGCTGCCGGAACCGGATGAACGGATATCAAGCGCGTCTTCAGCGGGCAGCTTAATACAGTCTTCAAACCAAGGCACAGTGCCCAGTCCTTGCCATCCGGTCAGGGTTTCAATGGTTTTGAAACCGTCAGAAAACAGGGCCGGATCACCGCGAAATTTGTTGACAATAAAGCCTTTGATCCGGCTGGCATCCGCGCTAGGAATAACGGTTTTAGTGCCAACGATCTGGGCAATCACCCCGCCGCGATCAATATCGCCTGCCAGAATGACCGGAATATCAGCGGCCTCGGCAAAGCCCATATTGGCAATGTCACCTTGCCGAAGGTTGGTCTCAGCGGGGCTGCCTGCACCCTCAATAATCACAATATCGGTGCCTTGGCTGCATTTGGCAAAGCTGTCCAATGTGGCGGTCAGCAGGGTTGGCTTTAGCTTGGCATAATCACGGGCTTTGACGCTGGTTAAACGCTGGCCTTGCACCATTACTTGCGCGCCGGTCTCAGATTCAGGTTTCAGCAGCACGGGATTCATATGCACCGTGCTGGGTATCCGACAAGCCATGGCTTGCAAGGCCTGCGCACGACCAATTTCGCCACCGTCATCGGTTACCGCGCCGTTATTTGACATATTTTGTGGCTTAAACGGACAGACATTTAACCCTCGATTGGCAAATGCGCGGCAAATGCCTGCGACAAGCAGCGATTTTCCGACATTGGAACCGGTGCCTTGAATCATGATTGCGGGTGTTTTTACCATGGGTAATTCAGTCGCACAGGAGCTTGGCCTGTTCAATAGAAATGTCGCATTGCCAAAGGGAAGGGACAACGGCTTTGTCGGATCAATAAAGATCAACCCTAAACGGCGTTGTTGTCCAGTACAGACCTGCCAGAAAAACAAGTCGATCAACACGGCCCGTTGGTACGGTTGCGCCAAACTGCGTCGCAATTTGGTCAAGCGCGGCTTGGCTTCCGGCGCTAAAAGCTCCGTCAACGGCTATAGAAACACCAAGATCGGAAATAAATTGCTGCGTGGCGGAATCGACTTGATTGCGATTCATTGCTTCCCAGCAATCCTATGGCCTCTTTTTTGGCATCGGGGTCGCTTAGGGCGGCTGATTTTGCCGCAAATATTGCAGCATTAAAGCTGGCATAGCCATCAGGACGTTGTTCCTGAATAACATATGCCGCACCTACGCCCGCCCATGGGTCGCCGCGCTCATATAACAGGCCAATATTGCCGGGTGCATTTGGATGTCCGCCAGTTGAGGCCTGCAAAAACCAGTCAAATGCAGTTTGCACATTTTTGGTGGCTCCGCCCATACCGTCACAATAAACTAGGCCCATATTGTTGAACCCGTAAATATCGCCCCGCGCTGCGCTTTCGCGCAAATACCGCAACCCGCGATCCGGGTCGAACCATTCGGATTCCTGATCGAGATAAAAATACCCCAACTCGTTCATGGCAAAGGTATGGCCAACCTCAAGCGCGCGCATCATTAAATCAAATCCTTGCTGGCGCAAATCCGCATTGGTTTCAAACCGCAGTAACTGGCGGCCAAGCGCGTAAAAAGCGTATGGGTCGCCTTGATCAACGCCAATGATATAATGGGCCAAGGCCTCATCCGCGATGGAATTGCCGATTGCAACCCATGCGCGGGTGTGGCCCAGATCACGGGCGGTTTCAAACGAAGCGCGGGCATCATCATACTGCCGCAAGGCGCGATAAGCGCGGCCAAGTTGGTAATGGAAACGACCCACTTGCGGATTTTCTGCAACCGCTTGCAGGCAGGCCTACAAAGCAATTTCAGGGCGGATTTCATTGGCATAACGGGTCAAGCCCGAACCTTCTGGGTCTAGATGATCGCCGGCTTGTCCGTCGTCAAATAAAGTTGGACACATGAGCGTTTGAATTAACGGAGGCTCTGGTTTGATTTGTTGGTTTGATTATGCAGCTTGTTTTTGATGTTGCAAGCGGCGTTTCTGGATTGTCAGTTTCTTGATTTTCGCCCTTTCTCTTATGATGGATTTGCCACGGCCGAAGTAGACATCGGCGGGCGTGATGTTGTTAAGGCTCTCATGATAACGCTCGTTGTTGTAATACTCGACGAAAGCTCCGATCTGCCGTTCAAGATCGCCAGGCAGGTAATAGTTCTCCAGCAAGACACGGTTTTTCATGGTTTGGTGCCAGCGTTCTATTTTGCCTTGAGTTTGGGGATGGAAGGGTGCACCGCGCACGTGCTTCATGCGTTTGTCTTTCAACCATTCAGCCAAGTCACCGGATATATAACATGAACCATAGCGGCTGTAATCATCAAGGATCGTGCTGAGATAATACCAGCCCCACCCGATGATCTTGAAGTAGGTAAAATCGGTCTGCCCTTTACCCAGCAGGGCATGTTTACATGCCCGAGAGGAGCATCTCGTTGATGGCAACCGTCTTGTCCGTGAACTCAGCGGCAGCCTTGATCACTACATAGGCAGGCGCTGCGATCAAATCAGCAGCTTTCAAAATGCCCCTCTCGGGCATGCTGCGCATACCCTGCCGGGCAGCGGATATGCTGAGGATTCCGAGATAAAATACCGCTTCTCGTCAGTATGTTTGATAGCTAGTTCACGACAGGTCAGCGCTTCATGGTCCAAGGCAAACTCTATGAAGTTATCTCGGACTTGCTGGGGAATACGGTTCCAGACCGACTTCGGGCGTGGCGAACGATCTGCCAGCGCATCAAGCCCGCCATCGAGGTAAAGGTCATATCCCTTTGACCGGCAGGTGATTGCAAGCAATCATCGAGAGGGGGCGATAATATGTGGCGCGGGGAATGCCCAACATATCCAGCGTTTGCTTTGTTGGCAGATGCCCGTTTTCCACGATGCGGATGATCTCCAGCTTTTCCGATGCGGGGTATCTCATTCCTCGTATCCCCCAACGCCTGTCATGCTTTTTTTGAGCAAGCGGTTTTCCAATGTCAGATCGGCAACGCATTCTTTCAAAGCCATGGACTCTGATCGCAGTTCTTTCACCTCAGGCGATGTGGCCTGTCGCGCTGTATCGCCCGATAGACGGCGTTTGCCTGCTTCAAGGAATTCTTTGGACCAACTGTAATACAGGCTTTCTGCAATGCCTTCACGACGGCACAACGCGGATATGCTTTCCTCGCCTCGAAGGCCCGCTAAAACGATGCGGATCTTCTCCTCGGCGGAATAGGTCTGTCTGGTCTTACGGCGAATGTTCTTCACCAATTTATCAGCAGCCGCTTTGCTGCTTCCGGATTTCTTGTTCATAGTCACTCCTCAGTGGTTTCGATGAACCAGAAATCCTCCGTTAATTAAATACCCAATTCTGTCTCACAGGTGCTGACGACAGACAGTCGAAACCATGTTCGGACGCCTAAAGGATCCCCTCTCGTGCATTGCTACGCAATACCCTGCCGGGCAGCGGGCGCTGCATCGCCACCCGCTATGACCGTTGTGCACATACATTCTTTTCCGCAATCTGCATCGCTGCAATCGTCATTTGGTGGTTATGAGTCTACGCCCTAGCAATTTCCAAACTGATCAGCTACTTGCCAATGAACAACAGGAAACGCTGACTTGCCTCGATATGCCCTTAAAATCGAATTTTCCGGTGCGCCGTATAATGGTTGGCAGCGGCAGATTGACCAGCCCACCGTTCAAGGCACGATCGAAGACGCGCTGCGGAAATTGCAAGAAGACCATTCCGGCATTCAGGGCGCGGGGCGCACCGATACTGGCGTGCATGCCACGGGGCAAGTTGCCCATGTTGATCTAGCCGAGGCTTGGGATACGTTTCGCCTAAACGAGGCGCTCAATTTCCATCTGCGTGATCACCCTGTTTCCATTCTTGCTGTTGCCGCTGTGCCGGATGATTTTCACGCGCGGTTTGGTGCCGAAGAACGGCGTTATACGTTCCGCTTGTTTTGCCGCCGTGCCACGCTAACCTTTGCCAAAGGCACCATGTGGCAGATCAAACATAATCTGGATGTGCGCGCCATGCGCGAGGCGGCGCATTACCTGATTGGCAAACATGATTTCACGACATTTCGCAGCACGTTCTGTCAGGCCGCCAGCCCCGTCAAAACCCTGAATGAATTGCGCATCGAAACCTCTGCCCATTCCGGTGGCACCGAAATTCGGTTCCATATTCGGGCGCGCAGTTTTTTGCATAACCAAGTGCGCAGTTTTGTAGGCACGCTGGAACGTGTTGGGGCGGGGGCGTGGCAGCCAAGCGATGTTTTGCGGGCATTGGAAGCCCGCGACCGCACCGCATGTGGCCCGGTTTGCCCGCCGCAGGGCCTGTATTTGGCTGACGTGCGTTACGGGATTGACCCGTTCAACCACATGCACCTGCCGTTGGAGCCAATCAAACACCTGTCAACCGGCATTGGCGCGACCATGCTGGAACAAATGCCATTGCCGCTGCTGGTCATCACCCGAAAAGGCCGTGTTGCACAGGCCAATCAATCCGCTTTTGACCTGCTGCCAAATTTACGGATGCGCCAACATTTTTCCGGCGTGTTTGAATCGGAAAAATTTATCAAAGCAGTTAACGCCGCGATCAATAAAGGCAAAACCGGAAAAGTCCGTTTCCAGACAGATAATTGGGGCGAGCGCCATTTTAACGCCCATATAGGCCTGCTGCCCGGCGGCAGTGAGTTTGGCAAAAACATCCGTGTGATTGTGGCGATTGAAGAACGCACTCTGGTGCGCAAAGCCGAACAAATGCGCAGTGATTTTATTGCCAATGTCAGCCATGAACTGCGCACGCCATTGGCGTCTATATCTGGCTATATTGAAACCCTGCAAGGCCATGCTAAAGACGACCCAGAGGCACAGAAACGGTTTTTATCGGTGATGGCAGCGCAAGCGGGGCGGATGCAAAACCTTGTCAGCGATCTGATGTCCCTGAACCGGATTGAGCTGGCAGAACATAAAACCCCGCGCGAAACCTGTTCCTTAAACGCGCTGGTATCCGAAGCCGTGGCCGATGTGCAGCCTTTGCAGGAAAAATTGAACACGGTGATTAAAATTGATCTTTTGCCAGATATTCCGCTGGTTTCGGGCGATCAGGCACAGTTGAACCAAGTGCTGATAAACCTGTTTGAAAACGCCATGAAATACAGCGGCGCGGATAATCCGATCATGATCACCACGGCAGTGCCAAGCAAGGATTACCCCGGTATGGTTGGCATTTCAGTGCGCGATTTTGGCGATGGCATTGCTGCCGAACATCTGCCGCGTCTGACCGAACGGTTTTACCGCGTTAATGTTGACAAAACCCGTGACAAAGGTGGCACTGGGCTGGGCCTTGCGATTGTTAAACACATCTTGAATCGCCATAATGGTGCACTGGATATCACCTCGGAAATTGGCGCCGGCAGCGTGTTTACCATGTGGGTTCCTGTGGCCCAATAAAGCCCGATCATTCACCATTGAAACAGCGGTTTGTGACGACTGACATTTTGCCAACTCCCTGCTATGCCTAAACAAAAATTTAAATTCAAGTTGATTTTCAACGTCTTACTACGTCATAAAATTGTCGCTTAACTGCAACAATACCTTTTGGGACTCCGGCTAAGGTGCGGGCGAATTTAACGCTATCGGAGCAATCTGTGAAACTTTCAATACTGCCCTGTTTGGCCATTTTGCTGGCAAGCCCTGCCATGGCAAGGGAGGAAATACGCATCGTTGGGTCATCAACCGTATTTCCGTTTTCCAGCGCAGTGGCCGAACAGTTTGGCCGGAACCCCGATTTTCCAACGCCGATTGTCGAAGCTACCGGATCAGGCGGCGGCATAAAACTTTTTTGCTCCGGTGTCGGAGAAAAATACCCCGATATCGCCAATGCATCACGGCGCATAAAAGCCAAGGAATTTGCATTATGTAACCAGAATGGCGTCACCGAGATTCTCGAAATTACGATCGGCTTTGACGGCATTGTCATTGCCAACGCTTTATGGGCCCCAAGGTTCAGGCTGACCACCGAACAGCTTACACTGGCCTTGGCAGCACAAGGCCCGTTACCCGAATACTGGAGCGACATCGACCCATCCTTGCCTGCCATTGCCATTGAGGTGCTAGGGCCACCGCCATCATCTGGCACCCGTGACGCGTTTGAGGAACTGGTCTTGCATCAAGGTTGCAAAACCACCGATCTGGTGGCCTGTGAAGGCATATCCATGCGCGAAGACGGGGCTTATGTGAACGCAGGGGAAAACGATAATCTGATTGTTTCAAAGCTTGAAACCAATCCTGATGCGCTGGGTATTTTTGGATTTTCATTTCTCGATCAGAACTATGACGTCATCAAGGGCGCGTCAGTCAACGGCGTTACGCCAACATTTGATGCCATTGCAAGCGGGGATTATACCATCTCTCGGTCGTTATTTGCTTATGTCAAGGTGGCGCATATCGGGCTGATACCGGGGCTGGAAGGGTTTATCACCGAACTGGTTTCCCAAGCAGCCAGTGGCGAAGAGGGCTATCTGTCTGACAAAGGCTTGATACCGCTTGATGAGGTTCAATTTTTGCAAAATGGCAATAGAGTAAAAAACCTGACGTCTATGACGGCGGATGGTTTGCGCTGATGTCTGGGTTTGTTCTGGTTCTAATCTTTCTTGTCGCGGTCGGGTTTTTCTTTTTGTCACGCCAAAAGGCACTTTTGGCCAGCGATGGTGTCTTGGCCAGTTTGCATTCTCGCCCTGATTATCATGGATTATACAGTTTTTTACTATCGATGCTCAGCGGGTTAGTGACGTTTATTATTTGCACAATTCTGGCGCTCAACCCGTTGTTATCACTGCTGATCGCCGTGATTGCAGGGCTGGTTAGCGGCCTGAACATTACCGCCAATACCCGCGCGCGCAATAAGTCTGAAAAGATTGTCACTGGCATTCTATTTGGCTGCGCAGGGGTTGCGGTTTTAACCACCATCGGCATCGTTTTGTCACTGGTCTTTGAGACCTTCAATTTCTTTGACAGCATCGGTTGGCGGGTTGACAAGTTTTTGTTTGGGCCGCGCTGGTCGCCATTGTCTGGTCTGCAAGACGGCGTGATTGATCCCGACCGTGTGGGCATTATGCCTTTGCTGCTGGGCACCGCCATGATCACCGGTATTGCCATGTTGATCGCCACCCCGATCGGCCTGTTTGCCGCGATTTACCTATCAGAATTTGCCAGTTTACGGTTGCGCGGCTGGATTAAACCGATGATGGAGGTTTTGGCTGGCATACCCACCGTGGTTTACGGTTTTTTTGCCGCCATCACCGTCGCACCGCTGCTGCGCGAAACCGGCGGGTTGTTCGGGGTTAATGTGGCCTCGGAAAGCGCGCTGGCGGCGGGCATAGTGATTGGTATTATGATCATTCCGTCGATTTCATCTTTGGCGGATGATGTGATCAATTCGGTGCCGCAATCCTTGCGCGACGGCTCTTATGCTTTGGGTGCCACACAGGCCGAAACGGTTCGCCAGGTTGTGTTGCCTGCGGCCTTACCGGGCATATTCTCAGCGTTGTTATTGGGGGTTTCGCGCGCGGTTGGCGAAACCATGGTGGTGGTGATGGCTGCTGGCCAAGGTGCCAACCTGACCATCAATCCGCTGGAAGCCGTCACCACTGTTACCGTGCAGATCGTGATGTTGATTACCGGCGATACCGATGCATCCACTGCGGCTGGCCCTGCATTTTCACTGGCTTTTACCTTGTTTTGCCTAACGCTGTTTCTGAATATTCTCGCGATGCGATTTGTTCGGAAATACCGCGAAGTTTATGAATAGGGGCCGGCTATGATCGACATGACAGAGCTTTCAAAAAAGCACCGTTCACCCCAAGCTGCGGCGCGGCTTCATAAACGTAATGCAGCACAAAAGCGGCTTAAATATTATGGTATTCTGGCAATTTCTCTGTCGGGTCTGGCATTGGCAATCTTGCTTTGGTCGGTGCTCGGCAAATCGGCAGGGGCCTTAACGGAATATCAAATCCAGATGGAAATCACGCTGGACGCCGAATTGATCGACCGCGATAATATTGAGCGGGCCGACTTTTCGCAGCTTAGTAAAGACATGCTTAGCAACCGGTTTCCCTTTGTGAATGGCCGCACGGAACGACGCGGATTGTTTGATATTATCAGCTCTGGTGCTGCTTATGAATTGCGTGATTTGGTGGCAAAAAATCCCAACTGGGTTGGTCAAACCATCCCGTTTGATTTTCTGGCCTCGGACATTGCCGACCTTTATTTTAAGGGCGCTTACGGACAAATTGAACCCATCACCCATCGCGGCGCATTAACAATCCAACGTGACGGAGAAAGCCTTGCTTTTTCATCTTCAGACGCTGATTTTGCGCCTTTGCTTGGCAATGTTCGCGCAAGGTTGCTGGCTCGGGCTAATGACCACCGGATCGAGGCCGCATTACAAGAAAACGGCCGTCGGGTTTTCAATGAACGCGGTGACTTTGTTGAGGCTGCGAAACGCAAAAACAACCGCGATTTTGAACTTGCCCAAGCCGAAGCGCTGGAAGCGCTTGCTGCTCAGCCAGATGGAGTTTTTGAACTGGACCAGTTTACAGCCTCGATCTTTTTGAAGCTGGGGCAGGTTTGGGTGCGTGTTGAAACCATTTCCAGCAATGCTGGCACCGGCAAAATTCTGGGTGATATTGCCAACGGGGTCTGGGAGGCATCGGATTGGCAATTATTGATATATAACAGCCCGCCAATCACCCGCAAAGTTTCAGATGTTCAAGCAATCCTGCTGGAAACACTGCGTGAGCAGGGTAAGGTTTCCAGCGGCATCAACCGGCATTTCTTTACCTCGGGCGATAGCCGAGAGCCAGAGCTGGCAGGGATATGGGGCGCAGCGGTCGGGTCTTTCTGGACCATGCTTGTCACCATAATTTTTGCATTTTTCATCGGCGTTCCGGCAGCGATTTACCTAGAGGAATTCGCGCGCGACAATAAATTTACCCGCTTGGTCGAAATTAACATCAATAATCTTGCAGCCGTGCCATCGATTGTTTTTGGCCTTTTGGGTCTGTCGGTTTTTATCGGGTTTATGGGCATGCAGCGGTCATCGCCGATTGTGGGTGGTATGGTGCTGGGCATCATGACCCTGCCGGTGATTATCATTGCAGCACGCGCTGCCATAAAAGCGGTGCCGCCCAGCATTCGCGACGGGGCGCTGGCGCTGGGGGCGTCAGATTTACAGGTATCCATGCATCATGTTTTGCCGCTGTCGATGCCCGGAATTTTAACCGGCACAATTTTGGGCATGGCCCGCGCCTTGGGTGAAACCGCGCCGTTGATTATGATCGGCATGGTCGCGTTTATCGTCGATATTCCCGATGGCCCAACCAATAATGCCACCGTGTTGCCGGTCCAGATTTTCCGTTGGGCTGATTTCCCCGAACGGGCGTTTGAGGCCCGAACCGCCGCCGCCATCATGGTGTTACTGGCGTTTCTTTTCACCATGAACCTGACAGCCATACTTTTGAGAAAACGCTTTGAACGGCGTTGGTAGGACCAAGTTATGAACAAAATGACAACCAAAAACGTCGATGTGTTTTATGGCAAAAACCACGCCATTAAAGATGTCAGCATTGATATTCTGGATAAAACCGTAACCGCTTTTATCGGCCCGTCGGGCTGTGGGAAATCAACCTTTCTACGCTGCTTAAACCGCATGAATGACACGATTTCAATTTGCCGCATCACCGGTGATTTGCTGATGGACGGAGAAGACATTTACGCCAAATCGGTTGATCCGGTGCAGCTGCGCGCCCGGGTTGGTATGGTGTTTCAAAAACCTAACCCTTTTCCAAAATCGATCTATGATAATGTTGCTTATGGCCCAAAAATCCACGGGCTTGTCGACAGTAAAAGTGACCTTGACGAGGTGGTCGAAAAATCCCTGAAACGCGCTGCCATCTGGGGCGAGGTCAAAGACCGTTTGAATGAAAGCGGCACCAGCCTGTCGGGTGGCCAGCAGCAACGCCTGTGCATCGCCCGCGCCATTGCCACCGCGCCTGAGGTTTTGTTGATGGATGAACCGGCCAGCGCATTGGACCCGATCGCAACCGCGCAAATTGAAGAATTGATAGACGAGCTGCGCCACAGCTATTCGGTGGTGATTGTCACCCATTCGATGCAACAAGCGGCGCGGGTTTCCCAGAAAACCGCGTTCTTTCACATGGGCGATATGGTTGAATACGGAGATACTTCAGCGATTTTTACCAATCCGGTTGATCAACGCACCCAAGATTACATCACCGGACGTTTCGGATAGGAGCATATCATGGAAGAAAATGCACATATCGTCTCAGCCTTTGACAAAGAGCTGGCCCATATTCAAGACCAGATTTCACAGATGGGCGAACATGCCGCTGCCGTGCTGCAAACCGCGCTTAAGGCAGTGAAAAACCGTGATCCGGTGTTGGCGCAGCAGGCGATTGATATGGACAAGGTTCTGGATGATTTTGAACTGGAGATCGAGGAAAAAGCCACCCAGATCATTGCCCTGCGCCAACCCATGGCGCTGGATTTACGGGTGCTTATCTCAGCCATCAAAATTGCCACAACGCTGGAGCGCATAGGCGATTTGGGCAAAAACATTGCACGCCGCGCCTTAGTTTTGTCAGACGGCAAAAAGTTGAAGGTCACTAGCTCCATCGAGCAAATGGGCAGGGCCACCCGATTGCAGCTTAAAGCAATCATGGCCGCACACCAAACCCGCGACGCTGATCTGGCAGTGGAAATCTGGGAAAACGATGTTGATATCGATGAGATGTATAACACGATTTTTCGTGAGGTCGTGACCTATATGATGGAAGACAGCCGCAAAATATCAGCCGGCAGCCAGCTGTTATTCATTGCCAAAAACCTTGAGCGTATCGGCGACCACACCACCCATATTTCCGAGATGATTTATTATGTGGTCCATGGTAAACCCCTTGGCGACGACCGCCCCAAAGGTGAACCGCTCGGCCTTGATGAGGAATAGCCATGTCTATAAAAATTTTAGTTGTAGAGGATGAAGAAGCCTTGCAGCAATTGCTCGATTATAACCTGACCCGCGAAGGGTTTAAGGTGGCAATCATCGGCAACGGCGCTGAGGTTATGGACAGCATCACCGAGGACGAGCCGGATTTTGTGCTACTTGATTGGATGCTGCCCAATGTTTCGGGCATTGAATTGTGCCGTCAAATCCGCGCCAATACCGCCACGCGGCATATTCCGGTGATTATGCTGACCGCGCGCGGTGAAGAAGATGATAGGGTGCGCGGGCTGGACAAAGGCGCCGATGATTACATCACCAAACCATTTTCAATCTCAGAATTGGTGGCGCGCATCAAAGCAGTGTTGCGCCGCGTTAATCCGGCCATTGTCGGCAGCGTGGTCAATTTTGCCGACATCACGCTGGACCGCGAAACCATGCGGGTTAAGCGCGGCAAACGCAACATCGCGCTTGGCCCGACCGAATTCAAACTGCTGGATGTATTAATCCAGCGCCCGGGCCGGGTGTTTAGCCGCGAACAACTGCTGGACAGAGTTTGGGGACAGGATGTGTATGTTGAAAACCGCACGATTGACGTGCATGTGGGGCGGCTGCGCAAGGCGTTGAACAAGCAGGGCGAAGTGGACCCGATCAGGACGGTGCGGGCGAGTGGGTATGCGCTGGATGAGACCTATGGGTGAAATCATCTTTAGGTAGATCAACACTCCTTTAATATCCACTTATTGGTTTAAGCTCTCCATCTTTCAGATGGAAAAATAAATCATATTTGCGCCGGAGGCGCTCAATCAAAAAAAGGCAGTTTCAACTGCCTCTGTTGATCCCACCAGCTTTAGTTGGTGGTGGTTCAGGAAGGTTCACAACCTAAGGTTCGCGCCAATACCTTAGGGTCATCTCACCCCAATGCACCATCACACCTTTTACAAACACCCTCATGCCCATGTGCCCCCACATCCGGCAAAATCTTCCAGCAGCGTTGGCATTTCTGGCCTGAAGCCTTGGCAAAAACCACCGCTGTTCCCGCCAGATCATCGGGCAATGCAAAGGCGTTATTTGGCGGCGTGTCACCGGAAACCTGAATGGCAGAGGTGATGCAAATATCGGCAAAATCAACGCTTTCGACCGTCTGGCGCAAGGCTTTGTCAGTGACATAAACCGTTGGCGCAGCTTCAAGGCTCGCGCCGATCACTTTGGCGGTCCGCTCCACCTCAATTGCACCGGTGACAACGCGGCGCACTTTGCGAATGCCCTCCCAGCGGGCAGCCAGCGCATCATCACGCCATGCCTTCGGCGTTTCCGGAAAATCAAGCATATGGATCGAACTTTCAGCCCCCGGAAACCGTTCCAACCACACGTCTTCCATAGTGAAAACCAAGATCGGAGCCAGCCATGCGGTCAGGCGATGGAAGATCAGATCAAGCACAGTGCGCGCCGCGCGGCGCTCCAGCGAATTACCGTCACAATACAGCACATCCTTGCGTACATCAAAATACAGGCTGCTCAGATCCGCCGTGCAGAATTGGAATAATTTCTGGAAAATCCCTTGGAAATCATAGGCTTGATAGCCCTCACGCACCACCGTATCCAGCTCCGCCAACCGATGCAGCACAAAGCGCTCCAGCTCTGGCATATCGGCTGCCTCAACCCGATCAGCCTCCGAAAATCCGTTCAGATTGCCCAGCATAAACCGCATTGTGTTGCGCAAGCGGCGATAACTATCCGCCACGCCTTTCAGGATTTCATCGCCAATACGCTGGTCATTGGTGTAATCCACCTGCGCCACCCAGAGCCGCATAATATCCGCCCCGTATTGGCGGATCACCTGTTCAGGCGCGATGGTATTACCGATGGATTTTGACATCTTGAGACCATGTTTATCCAGCGTAAACCCGGCCGTGACCACCTCACGATAAGGCGCACAGCCCTTCGTGCCGACCGATTGCAGCAAGCTGGAATGGAACCAACCGCGATGCTGGTCGGTGCCTTCCAGATACACATCCGCAATGCCATCCGGTGAGCCATCCTCACGGTCGCGAATAACAAATGCATGGGTGGAACCGCTGTCAAACCAAACGTCCAGAATATCCGAAACCAGCTCCCAGCCTTGGCCGTTATGTTCACCCAGAAACCGCTCCTGCGCGCCATCTTCAAACCAAGCATCCGCACCCTCAGCCCGAAACGCCGCTGCGATGCGCGCGTTCACCGCTTCGTCACGCAGAATTTCAACCGTGCCATCCCCATTATGTTTGATGAAACAAGACAGCGGCACACCCCACGCCCGTTGCCGAGACATCACCCAGTCAGGCCGGTTTTCGATCATCGAATACAAACGGTTACGACTGGAATTTTGGCCTCTTATAATTTTTACTTCGGCAGGAAATGCCATCGATGTCGACGATATTGGTTTACATGCGATACTTGCGACACCAGAGTCATATTTAAAAACAAATTGTTCTAACGGCACAACAAATTCTTCATATCGCCGCAAGTCAATGTCTAGCGCAGACGCTATTTCACGAATTTTTGAAACTGGTACAATATACTTAACGTCCGTTTCGTCGAGCTCGCCTGAAAAACTCGTCTCAACATAAAGTCCAAAAGTTTCATTTGGATCAAAATTGATCTCCAAAGCGTAACCCGCAATATTCCGCATTCCGGAAGCCGCAGGTAATACAATCTGTGAATTTTGAAATGATGGCCAACTTTCTTCTGGATCGGCATCATCCGCAGGAACAACCGGCGGCAATTCGTCCAATGCACGAAAGCCCATTCGCTGCCGATAACCTCCAAATTCCAGAGTTACAAATCCAACCGATTCCCTTACTGCATTTACGGTACTCATTGTCTCATCAGGTGACCATTTAACATTGTCAATCTCGGTAAGCGCACGCTGGCGAATGGTTTTTCCATGCGTGTCCATCCCGTCATTCAATTCCTTGTCAATCGCCACAAACCATTGCGGCGTATTGCGAAAAATGATCGGCGCTTTGGAGCGCCAAGAATGCGGATAGCTATGCTTAACCCGCCCCCGAGCGATCAACGCATTGGCCTCGACCAGCTTTGAGATCACCGCCTGGTTCGCCTTGCCCTCTTTGCCCTTGCGGTTAAAAACCTCAAGGCCAGCGAAGAACGGCACGAAGTCCTCAAAGGCGGAGTTTTCGTTGACGTTATGGGTCATGCGATCCGTCCATCCGCGTTTTACAAACGCCTCATAGTCATCAGCCCCGTGGGAGGGTGCAGTATGCACAAACCCCGTGCCTGCCTCGTCGGTAACGTGGTCGCCGTCGATCATGGGGACGCCTTCGGGGTAATCCCAGAAAGGGTCGAGATCGGCGAGAGGGTGTTTGCAAACCAACGTTGCCAATTCTTCTGATGTTACATTGCGAATTTCCCGAAACTTGGTGACACGTGATTTTTCTAACGCATCCTTCGCCAAATCTTTCGCAAAAATCAGAAGGTCTTCGGCGGCAGTCCAACTTTCTTCTTCAGTTTCCAAAACCTCATAAAGTGCATAGGAAATTTTCGGGTTATAGGCGACGGCTTTATTTGACGGTATCGTCCATGGCGTAGTTGTCCAGATCACAACGCGAGCCTTGGCGAGAGACATATATTTCTTAAGATATTCAAACGTATCTTTTTCCTGAGCCTCGGCATACTTTCCTTGAGAAAGTTTTTCAACTGTAGCGTCGGTCAGCGTAGGTAGAAAATGCCACGGATCGTTCGAAGCCAAATTGTTTTCCGCATTGGCAATTTCAAAAGCCACCCAAATCGTATGACTAGTATGATCATGATACTCAATCTCCGCCTCAGCCAACGCCGTCTTTTCAACCGGAGACCACATAACGGGCTTACTGCCACGATACAAACTACCATTCATCACAAACTTCATAAACTCCTCGGCAATCACCGCTTCGCTCTCGAAATCCATCGTCAGATATGGCTTATCCCATTTGCCCTGCACGCCCAGCCGCTTGAATTCTTCGCGCTGAATATCCACCCAGCCTTGGGCGAATTTCCGGCACTCGCCGCGCAGTTCATTAATCGGCACGTCGTCTTTGTCTTTGCCTTTGCTGCGATACTGCTCCTCGATCTTCCATTCAATCGGCAACCCGTGACAATCCCAGCCCGGCACATACCGCGCGTCTTTGCCCATCATTTGCTGTGAACGCACAACCATATCTTTCAGAATTTTGTTCAGCGCATGGCCAGAATGCAGATGCCCGTTGGCATAAGGCGGGCCGTCATGCAGGATAAACGGTTTGCGACCAGGCTTGCGGCGCAGGGCCTCGTAAAGATCCATATCAGCCCATTTTTTAAGCCATTCAGGCTCACGTTTCGGCAGGCCCGCACGCATCGGAAAATCGGTTTTTGGCAGGTTCAGGGTTGATTTATAGTCGGGGGTCTCGGCGCACATATTAACGCTCCATCAGTTCAGAAAATTTTGGTGTGGGGGCGGTGCGGGCAAGCAGCACCTTTTCCCGACGACTCAATTGAGCGCCGGGCAACTAATTCGTATTATGAAAGCCGTCCACATGGCGGAGCTTATAGCCAGCCCATTGAATAACGTCCAGCCCAAGTTGTGCTGGAAATAACCCCGCAGCCATGCCATCAGGGGGCATGGATATTGGCATCATTGGTTGCGGTATTGGCGGTTTGTCCGCAGGGGCATTACTGGCGCAAGCCGGCCATGCTGTTACGATCTTTGACAAGTTCGTACAGCCCGAGCCCATTGGTTCAGGTCTGGTGATCCAACCGGTTGGGCTAACCGTTCTTAAAGCCATTGGCGCGGCTGAATATGCCCTGCGCAAAGGCAATAAAATCACCCATATGCAAGGACAAGAAGCCCTGTCCGGCCGCAATGTTCTGGACGTTTCTTACGGCAAACGCTTTGGTCTGGCCATCCACCGCGCCAGCCTGTTTGAATCGCTGTTTCAGGCCGCACAGGCCGCTGGTGTTCGGATTATCACCGAAACCGAGGTGACCAAAACCGACCTAATTGGCAAGCAACGAATGGTTAATGGCACCGGTTTTGATCTGGTTATTGACGCAAGCGGTGCTGGGTCTGTCCTGTCACCCATACAGCGCAAATCGCTGAAATATGGCGCACTATGGGCGACGGTTAACTGGCCCAAATCCGCGTTACCACTGGACCAGCTAAGCCAGAAATACTTTAGCGCCAAAAATATGATCGGCGTGTTGCCCATTGGGGCATTGCCAAATGAAACCACGGCCAAGGCAACAATTTTCTGGTCTCTGCCACAATCCAGTTTTGACATGTGGCGCGACCAACCGCTTGAAAACTGGAAAGCCCAAGCCAAAAATCTCTGGCCGGGAATGGCCCCGTTTCTGGACCAGATCACCCGTCACGATGATATGACCATGGCTTATTACGACCACGGAACTTTGAAAAACCCTTATGCTGAACGGCTGGTTCATATCGGAGATTCCGCCCATGCCGCCAGCCCGCAATTGGGCCAAGGTGCCAATATGGCGTTGCTGGATGCACAGGCATTGGCGTGGGCACTGGCAGATTTCCCACTGCAAACCGCCCTGCAAAAATACGCCAAATCCCGTAGTTTGCATGTGCGCAGCTATCAATTGATGAGCGCGGTTTTCACGCCGATGTATCAATCAGACAGCCGCCTATTGCCGTTCCTGCGCAACTGGTTTTTCGCGCCAATCACCCGCATTCCGCCCGCCCCTTGGCTGCTGACAAAACTGGTTTGCGGCGATTTTCTGAATCCGATCCGAAGGTCAAAATAAAAAAACCAGAGCCCCGCCAAACTTAGCGGGATTTCTGGTTTCTTTGTTTCTTAAATACTCAAAAATTGCTTAGGCAGCCAATTCCGCCAGCCCTAGATTATTTTCGCGCGCATCAACTAAATTCGGTTTGACCACTTCGTGCAAACGATTGGCAAACGCCAAACGCCAGCCTTCATCATCGGTTTCAAGCAGCTCGGCAATCGCCACATCGGACGTCCATGCATCACAGGATGTCAGGTAAACCGTGCCACCATTTTCAGCGTCTTTTGCGGAAATTACTTTATGCGTTGATGCAATTGCCATGATGGCCTCCTATCAGAATACAATGCTGTTTCTGTTAGTGCATTAGGAGATTGTTCTTAATGTTTACAAGATTATTTAAAATATAAGGATATTTATCAAATATATTCTCCGAATAAGGTCCATTTTTCTACTTTTCCCCAAAATTTCCAAAACCAGACCCTCTAACCATCCCCTATCAAGAACCGCAGTTTGCTCCCGAAACGGGAGCATTTCGCGCATGGGGGCTAAATGCCGCCAAAGCGGAAGGCTGCTCAGCATGGCAAATAGTCATGTTTCCTGAATATCGTCCCGCGCGATCAAATATACGGATACGGTCGGCTCGGCGAGCATGATGGGTTTCAACCTGTCTCACCCCTTGCCAAACATCCCTGTCAGCGCTGCCTTAACAACCCCCGTAACGCGCGGTTTTTTCAAGGCTTCAAACGGCATCGGGCGGCAGACCTCCATGGCGGCAATACCAACCCTTGCGGTCAGCGCACCGTTGATGACCCCCTCGCCAAAACGGCGCGAGATTTTGGAAACCATACCGCCCCCTGCAACCGAGCCTATCAGATCATCGCCAATTGCCAGCGCGCCAGTGGCAATTAGATGCGCTGCCACAGCCCGCAGCAAGCGCCAAGACCCAAGCAGCCCCGCACGGCCCCCGTAAATGCCAGCGATACGCCGCACCATCGAAACATTGCTGGTCAGGGCAATTAGCACATCCGCCAAAGCCATCGGGATAATTGCCGTGACTGCGGCCACTTGGCGCGCAGCAATTTCAACCTCGCTGCGGGCGGCTGCATCCAGCACCGCCATCATTTCCAGCTCCGCCAGATCAAGCAGCGCATCGCCGTCCAGCAATTCAGCCTCGCGTTCTTGAATTTCTTTTCGTGCCCAGCGCAATTCTTCGCGCCCCGCATAAAGCGCCGCCAACCCATGCACGGCCTTTAACGCCTGATCTCGTTGGCCAGAGCTGCGCGCCGCAGCGGTTTGCACCCTAAACCCATCCAGCCGTCGCATTCGGGAAAATCCGGCCAGCTCACGCAGAATAATAGTCGCAAATACCAACAGGATAACCCCGATCAACCCTAGCGAAATTTGGCCCAATAGCAGGTTTCTGGCCAACAGGTTTTCAACAAAGTCCCATGCGGCTATTGAAACCATCAATCCCACCAAACTGGTGGTCGCCATCCAGAAAACCGGAGATAACCAGCCGCGCGGTCGCGCAGCAACCGCCGTAACCCGTTGCATCGCCGCGCCTGAGGCTTGGTCAAATTCCGGCACAGGCGCCGCTTGGTAAGGCGTTTCCACCGCTTCAAGATTTTTGACGTCCAGCAATACCGGACCTTGGCGTTCAGACATGTTTTCCCTCCCAAATATACCGGATATCCGGCAGACCTTCTTCATTATCTGCGCCTGTTGTTCGCTCCGCTTCAACAAACCCTTCGCGCTCATAAAACCGTCTTGCCCCAGAGTTTTGCTGAAACGTCCACAGGCCAAATCCGTCTGGCTGCGCAAATTTGCAACGTTGCAGCAGCATCCGCCCAACCCCAAGAATACGGTATCGGCCGCGCACATAAAGATGGCTTAGCATCGCTGCCTCCATACAGGAAAATCCGGCGATTTTGTCGTTAGCCATGGCAAGCGTCAGCCCGTTTTTAAGGATCTCCTGACGCAGCATCGATGCCGCAGCGCTGGCGGGGTGACGGGATGGAAACCAGCTGGTTTCGTCAATCCATTCCTGTAAAATAGCCGCGCATTCTTCTGCATCTTCTGGCACAGCGGCGCGTGTGTCAAAGCCCGGGCTCACAGCTTGTCACCAAATAAAAACTGCGCGGCTTTGTCCAGCCGGATATGCGGCAAACCGTCATCGCGCTTACGGGTTAAAATAGGCGGCGCAAATTGCACCGTATCAAATTCGGCGTTAACCCAGCTTGTCGCGCCTTGGCGAGCCGGGGTCAGCAGATGGGCCGGATCATCGGGCAAATCACCCGGATGCATGGCAACTTCTTTGCCGTCAACACAAAGGCCGCGCACACAATCAAGCGCCTCGCCCTGATGGGTTACCCGTTGTTCAACTGTCGCCCGCAAAGCCGCGATTGACATGGCTTGGGTGTTGGCACCGTGAAAATCGGCACGGTCTTTTACGTCGCGCAACAAAGCTTCGAGAATGGCAGTCAGTTGCGGATGTTGGCTATGGTGCAAATGGTCAGCCTTGGTGGCGGTAAACAGAATTTTTTCGACCTTTTTACCCATGATACCCGATAGCCAATGGTTTTTACCCGGGCGAAAGCAAGTCAGAACATCGGCCATCGCACCGCGCAAATCATCCACTGCTTGCGGGCCGGCATGGATGGCGCTTAGCGCGTCTACCAAGATGATTTGCCGATCAATTTTGGCAAAATGATCGCGAAAGAACGGTTTAACAACGCGCTTCTTGTAAGCTTCGTATCGGCGCTGGAATTCGGTATACAGCATCCCATGTCGCGGCTTTTCAGGTTTTGGCAAAGGCGCGAAAGTTAGCGCCGGTGACCCTTGCAAATCTCCCGGTAATAAAAACCGCCCCGGGGCAAAAGCTGAAAACCCAGCTTCGCGGGATTTATGCAGGTATTGGGTGAAAGACTTGGCAAGGTTTTGCGCGGTGGGTTCATCATGGATCGCAGAAATATCGCTGCCCTCAAGCTGGGCAAGCCAGCCCTCGGCCAGCGACGCCCGCGACGGCGAGCGGGCCTGTTGCAAGGTTTTGTCAGACCATTCACCGTAGGACTGGTTAAGAAGCGGCAGGTCAAGCAACCATTCTCCGGGATAATCAACAATATCAAGATGCACGGTTTTGTCCCCGCGCATGGACGCCAACATGCCAGCGGGGCGCAGCCGCAGCGACAAGCGCAACTGGCTGATGGAACGGGTAGAGGTCGGCCAATGCGGGGTTTTTCCGGTCAGTGCCGCAAGATGGGTTTCATAGTCAAACCGTGGCACGGTATCATCGGGCTGGGGTTGCAAAAATGCCGCGATAATCCGTCCTTCAGCCGCTGGTTGCAGTTGCGGCATGCGCCCCCTGTCCAGCAAATTTGCGATCAGCGAGGTGATAAACACGGTCTTGCCCGAACGCGACAAACCGGTGACGCCAAGGCGGATCACCGGCTGCATCATCTCGCGGGCGCTGGCTTGGGTGTCATCAAACACCCGCGCGATCTGATCTGCAATGTCACCTATGCCCACGATACCCCCATTTGGGGCGAAACCCCGTGCTTATTAATATAAGTGCTTGGATACACGGCACAAGTCCGATCTGAGGGTGCGAGGCAATCCTGCAAATAACTACCCTAAAGCCGAGCGGAGCGAGGACATCGCCAACGACAGTTATTCACCGTCAAAAACAGCCTCAAACAGAACCCATAAAACCATGCCAAAACCGTGGATCGAATATCGTCATTAAAGAGGGTCCAAACAACTACGCAACAAATTTGAGATGAGAAGCTGGCAAGATGTTCGCGACACCATCGGAGACGCCTTCACGGACTCGCTGAAGCGCATTCGCTACTGCTTCCCCACCCCAGACGCCAACCGCGCCCGATGGCCCACGCACGGACTCTGGCGTCAATTTGAGGAAATAATAAATGAAGACCTTCAGCAAAACTGCGCAGGTGTTCTGCCAAACGATGTGATCAACGCCAACTGCGTTGCAAAAATGCGGGAACTGGATGCGTTGTTAACTGGGGTGCTTATTACCCGCGCCGCCATCTCGGACATGTCTGGCGACGGGTTCGGCGAATTCATGGGACAGCATGTTGAGACGTTATTGCGGAGGGTAAGCGAGCATCCGGTTTCGGTTGAGGAACGTATCGTAAAGGCGCGGGGGCGGTATCGATTGCGGTAGGAATATGGTCTATATATGCAATATGCGAGTTGCAGACTTTTCAAGTATTTAGTCAGAAAAACGCTTCGGATTGTTTAAGCAGATATTGATTAGGTTGCTGTCGGCACTTTAGTCAATTATCCTGAAAGAATTGGTTCTCGACCGACATTGCCAATGATTCTGCGACGCTGTAGGCTGGCTGGAAATCCATTGATTTAGGTGTCTTCATGAAGTGTTTTTTGTCTCATAGCAGCTCTGACAAGGGGCACTACGTGTCGGTCGTAGCAAGAAAACTCGGCCCGAACATTGAATACGACGAAATGACATTTGAAGCGGGTATGGGCAACCTCGAAGAAATTTTGAAAGCCATGGATCGCTCAGATGTTTTTGTATTCTTTATTTCAAAAGCGTCCTTAGAATCAGAGTGGGTCAAAAAGGAAATTTCTGAAGCTAAAAGACTACTGGACACCGGAGATCTGAAAAGATCTTTCCCAGTGATAATAGAAACCGACATAACACATAAAGACTCAAGAATTCCGAATTGGATAAAAGGCTCATACAATTTGAAGCCGATACCTCGTCCAACTATCGCTGCAAAACGTATCCGCGAACGGCTTATTGAGGCTTCGTGGTCATCGCACCCAATGCTCAAGGAACGTGATCAAATATTTGTTGGCAGAAATTCCCATATTGGGGATTTTGAAAGAAGGTTTGATGATTTTAACAAAAGGCAGCCGTTGGTTGTATTTGCTTCTGGCCTTGCTGATATTGGTCGAAAAAGCACTATTCGTTTCGCATTGAGAAAAGCCAATATCGTACGCGATACATACGAACCGATTCGGATTGACTTGTCTCAAGAAGACAACATAGAGGGCTTTATTGTCAAATTATATGATCTAGGCTTATCTCAGGACACGGATGTGTTCGGGTTGATGGGACGTTCGGCAGAGGAAAAAGTCGAAATATGCGCTTCCCTGCTTCAAGATACGTTCGCCACTGACAAAATAATCTTAATTGAGGACCACTACTGTATTGTTAGATACGATAAAGATGTTGCACCTTGGTTCCTAGATGTTCTCAACCAAATCGACCGAAGCTATTTGGGGCTTTGTATAGCGACGGCTGCCAAAGCTGCAAAATATAAACACGTGCGAGACGACCGACTATATTTCATGGAAATCCCGGAGCCAAGCCAAGTCGAAAGCATAGGTCTTTTTAAGAGGTATGCCGATCATTTGGAGTTGGAACTGACAAGGCTAGACTATGAAAATTTTTCCCCGCTCCTTAAGGGGTTTCCGGAGCAAGTAACTTATGCTGCGTCCCTCATTCAAGAATCGGGATGTGCAGCAGCATTTTCTAAGGCTGATGAAATCGTTTCGTTTTCTACCTTCAAAGCAAGTATTTTTATCAAGAAGTATGAGGACGATCAGGAAGCATTAGCATTCTTACGATTTTTGTCATCATTTGACTTTGTATCTGTAGACTTTGTCGCTACGGCTGATGAAACAATGGATGCAAACCTCAGCAGTATTTTGGATCGCTTTGTCACCGACAGTGTTTGCGAACCCATTGGCGGTTCTGGGCAGTATTTTCGCGTAAACGAAGTAATACGTGATGCCGTAGTGCGCGACAGAGCAAAATTACCTAAAAAGTATACAGATTTCTTACGGAGTTTTGCCACCAAATTTGCGAAGGATTTTGATGCCGAATACTACGATGTTTCGGAGTGTTCGTCGTCAGAGTATTTGGCACAGATTAGGCTTTAGAATAAGAGAGTATCTGCCTCATCAGTTGGGTTATCTTAAGCGGCGGCTTT
>QIGK01000085.1 GCA_003228875.1 Rhodobacterales bacterium | reverse complement strand
TTCCGATCCTAAAGGCTGATGATGCAATTCTGTTTGAGAGTCAGGTGATTGCCGAATATTTGAACGAAATAACCCCCGGTTCATTGCACCCCGCTGACCCGTTGGAAAAAGCCAGACACCGGTCGTGGATCGAATTCGCCTCACAAACCCTAAACACAATCGCCGGGTTCTATATTGCAAAAGACCAGCAAGTCTTTACCCAAAAACAAGCTGAATTGCGCAGCAAGTTTGAGCGCATCGAACAGGAGATCGAAGGGCCATTTTTTGCAGGCCAAAAGTTTCACATGGTTGATGGTGTCTGGGGGACGGTGCTCAGATATCTGGATTCATTTGATCAATTTCAGGATTTTGGGTTTTTGAAAGACCTCAAAGAAATATCCCTTTGGCGAGAGAAAATTAATCAAAGACCCTCCGTGATTAATGCAGTGTCAACCGATTATGCTGACCTTCTTATGAAATTTCTCAAGCGCAAAAATACCCATATTTCGACACTGATACCCTGAAACAGCAAATAACTGCCCATGGGCGGCATAAAATCCAGACCGTCGGTAATTGCCTTATTCAGCCATAAACCCAATCGCGGTTTTGCAAACGCCAATGCAATGCGTGAAACGCAAGCACAGCTTTAATTCTCATGAGGGGATCGCACAGCTTTGCGACTGCATAGAAAATTATTCTAAAATTGTAAGGAAGGCGTAAACGGTGCGTTCGGTGGGGTGAGCGCGAATTGACAATGGACCAAAGTGCTAAGTCCTGAACGGAGTCTCAGATAAAGAGACCTCCACATCGTGGTATCCCTGAGCACTGAGCAAGTCGCGCATTCCTCTAGCAAGCGCCCCAGCTTGTGCCACGGGACCGATTACAACAGATTTGAGAGGTAGCTTCGGAGAAATTTCTCCCGCATCAGTGGAAGATTGTCGTGCCATATCAGACGTATCTGTAAATGGGGCGATCAGGCCACCCGAGGTCCGAAACTGCCGCCGAGCAACTTCTTGGCCGAATTTATCTAAGATTTCTAATGGTTCAGAATACATGATCCGCACTTCCCTTTCATCAGAAAACGCCGGATGTTTAAAGAATGCTACGATCTGCAATAAGTGACTAACAATAGAATCTGTTGAGATTTGTTTCGTCTCGTCACTTTTTATCAGAGCCTCATCAATATTCTCACTCTGCTTCAAAAGGTCGAAAAAGGTTTTTATCAACTCAGCCTGTTTTTCTGGGTCATAGACCACATGTGCGAAATGGCTATCGCCTTTGAAGAACCCAAAACCAATCGGGTTGGATTTAAACCCTAAAGAAATAGGTCCATAGAGTCGGAATTGGCTCAAACTATCGGCCTCGGTAGAGAAAGAAGCCGTATAGATGTTATAGGGAGAGAAAGGGTCTCCTTCTTCCATAAACGCTTTCAGTTTGGCCAAAGCTTGCGAACTAGCTGAATCTGGATCGGAACTCAGCATAGAGCGAATTACTTCAAGACCATAAGTAACTTCCTGCGTATCGTTCAAATATGCGTAGTCAGTAAAGCGCAGACGGTCAGATTGAAGAATCGCGAGTGCGCCATCCACTGATGTGTAATGGAACATCTGATCAAGAGGCACATTCTCTATTAATCGGTTCTGGAAGTATCCGTAAGGTCTAGAAATCCCAAACCAGCTTGGCATTGAATCAGTTTGCCAGTCGTGAAATGCATCGTCGCCCCGTCCATGCCAAGATACCCTGCGAAAAGTGTCGATTTTGTCAGCCATGGGGCTGGCTACATCAATACAGCTTTGCTCAAGACCGTGTTGGCAATCTGGCCAAGCGCACCGGTTCAAATTGCTAAATGCCCCATGAATTGGGCATTTCCAACCCGCGATTGATCGGTAGATATTTGCAGGCATTGCAACTCACATTTTTTTCAGCATTTTTAAGTGTAGATTAATTCTTCACTTCTTCATATAGGGAACATCGACAACAAACGCCCCACTCAGTGCAGACTCAATCAACGTTACAGTCGCAGCCACACCATAAAGCGCCACAAACCCACCAAACCTCGGGCCTTGCTTGGCCCCCAAAAGCACCTCGTAAATGGCTGAAAACCAAGCCCGCAGCGGTTCAAACCCGTGGTCTTTGCCAACCGCAAACACAAGCGTTTGCAGGCTTTCACCATCGGTTTCACCCTCCCAGCCTTTCAGCCGGTCGGCTAAATCATTTAGCGCGGCACGCTCCATATCGGTCGCAACGCGATACACTTTTTTCGGCTTCACAAAGTCATGGAAATACCGCACCGCAAACCCCGCAGCTTCATCCAGCCCCGGATGGGTTTGTGGCGTCGCATCGGGCGCATATTTATTGATGAACCCCCACATTTGTTCTTTGGTCTCGGTATTTGACGCACTGGCCAAATTCAGCAGCATAGCAAATGGCACCACCATATCGCTGACCGGAGGCTGGCCGCGATGGATATGCCAAACCGGATTGTTCAGCCGCGCCTTCAGGTCTTGCCCCTCAAACGCCCGCAGGTGCTGGTGGTATTCATCCACAGCCTTAGGGATCACATCAAAATGCAGCCGCTTAGCGGTTTTGGGTTTCAGATACATAAAATAAGACAGGCTTTCGGCGCTGGCATAGGTCAGCCATTCATCTATTGAGATGCCATTACCGCTGGTTTTGGAAATCTTATTGCCGTTTTCATCCAGAAACATTTCATAAACAAAATGCGCCGGAGCAGGCGCACCCAGTATCCGGCAGATTTTATCATAGATATGGGTATTGGTGCTGTGGTCCTTGCCATACATTTCAAAATCAACATTCAACGCCGCCCAGCGCGCGCCAAAATCGGGCTTCCATTGCAATTTCACCTGCCCACCAGTGACCCGCATTGTGGTTTCCTCGCCCTCTTCATCATCAAAGGTAATGGTGCCCTCACCCGCATTTACCGATTTCATCGGCACATATAACACCCGGCCAGACTTTGGCGAGATCGGCAGAAAACAAGAATAGGTCGCACGCCGTTCCTCGCGCAGGCTGGCCAGCATTACCTCCATGATCTCGTCGTATTTTTCCACCGCACGCAGCAATATTTCATCAAACTGGCCGGATTTGTAAAATTCGCTGGCTGAATAAAAATCATATTGAAACCCAAAAGTATCCAGAAACCGCCGCAGCATGGCATTGTTATGGTCACCAAAGCTTTGATGGGTGCCAAACGGGTCGGGCACCTCGGATAATGGCCGCTGCAGATGCTCAAACAAAGCCTCGGGGTTGGACACATTGCCCGGCACTTTGCGCATGCCGTCCAGATCATCGGAAAAACAGATCAGTTTGGTGGGAATATCGCTGATCGCCTCAAATGCACGGCGGATCATGGTGGTGCGCGCCACCTCGCCAAACGTGCCGATATGCGGCAAGCCAGACGGGCCATAGCCGGTTTCAAACAACACATAGCCTTTGGCGGGGGGATTTTTTTCAAACCGCTTCACCAGCTTGCGGGCCTCTTCAAAAGGCCAAGCTTTGGATGACATTGCTAACTCAAGCAGTTCAGACATGGAATTCCCCTGAAGTGAAATAATTATCCGCTTCCTATTGTGCAGCGCGGCCAGCGTCAATATTCTATGAAGGCAACTTTAATCGCAAAGGTGATTCAATGTCCGAAACTCCGCTCCCTTCTTTCTCACCGCAAGACGCGCTTGTCGCCCTTATGGTTGCTGAATCCGCCTCGGATGAAAACATCACCAATTCCGAATTGATGTCGATCACCCGCATTGTAAACCACATGCCAATTTTTGCCGGATACGACGCCGACCGCCTGAAAATAGTGTCACAAGTGGTATTTGACCTGTTTGCTGAAGAAGAAGGATTAGATGCCCTGTTCGGAATCATCCGCGAATCCCTGCCTGAAATCCTGTATGAAACCGCATACGCCATGGCCTGTGACGTTGCCGCTGCTGATGGCCGCCTGCATCAGGGCGAATTAGAATTCATGGCCGAAATCCGCTATGAATTAAACATAGACCGCCTGCACGGTGCCGCGATTGAACGCGGCGCGCGGGCCCGGCATATGCAACTACCAACCTGAAAACCCGCATTTAAAGGCCATATCCCCACCTTTTTTGTCTCAATACACATATTCCACTTGCAGATTTTGTTGTAATTGCAGATTATTACAAAAACAAGTTGGGAAATATGAAAAGCAAAAGAAGCGCGGTAGTTGGCGGAGCGGCCATCGGATTCATTATTACAGGCTGGTTGCTTACCGACATCGCACCCAGCAATGAGATCGCGTGGATTTTATCGCTGCTTTTACTGACGGTTTTTCTGTTTTCCTTTGAAATAGTCCCGATTGATGTGGCGGCCCTAAGCATTATGGTCATGCTTGGCTTAACTTCCATTCTCGCGCCCTATATGGGGCTTTCGGAAGGTCTGGTGGACATAAATGAGCTGTTTGACGGGTTTTCATCCAATGCGGTCATTTCCATAATTGCGGTGATGATCCTCGGGGCTGGTCTGGATAAAACCGGCATTATGAATTCTGTCGCACGGTATCTGGTTAAAATAGGTGGCAATACCGAGGCACGGGTTATCCCGCTGATATCAGGCACCGTTGGCGGCATATCCGGTTTTATGCAAAACGTTGGTGCCGCGGCCCTGTTTTTACCGGTGGTCAAACGCATTTCCACCCGTTCAAAAATCTCCATGTCGCGTTTGCTAATGCCGATGGGGTTTTGTGCAATTCTTGGCGGCACGCTGACCATGGTTGGCTCCAGCCCCTTGATATTATTGAATGATTTGATCGTTAATGCGAATGAAAGCTTGCCGCCAGAAAAACAGATGGAGACCTTTGGATTGTTTTCAGTCACCCCCATTGGCTTGGCATTGCTATTCTCAGGCATTATTTATTTCGTGATATTCGGGCGGTTTGTATTGCCAAAAGGCAGCGATGTTCCCGACCAAAAACAAGGCTTGGAAACCCATCTTCATGATGATTATGGCATTGATTACATCAGCGCAGAGGTCTATGTCCCTGCCAAAAGCCGTCTGATCGGCATCAATCTCGACAGTTTTGAAACCAGATTTCACGTGCGCACCGTCGGCATAACATCGGGTAAGAAAATCCGCTCAACCACGCGCGGCGTGCCTGCCAGCCTGATCATTGCCAAAGGCGATCACCTTGCCCTAATTGGTGAGCGCGAATCGATAGAAGTATTCGCCAAAGCCTATGGTCTGGACCTGAAACCAGCGCTGGACTTGTTTTCCGAAGTTCTTTCCCCCAGTTCAGCAGGTTTGGCAGAGGTGGTTATTTCACCAACCTCGCCATTGGTTGGCGAATCTGCGCGCACCAAGCGTTTGCGCGAATTGCACGGGGTTTCGACCCTCAGCATTATTAGCGGCAATCAAACGACGCGTGAGGGCGAAGATGTGCGCAATGTCATCTTTCAGGCTGGCGACTCAGTTATTGTTTTTGCCGATTGGCAAAGCCTGCAACAATTCCACGTGAACCACAAAGTTGTGGTCACCAGCGATTACCCGAAAGAAGAGGTCCGCACCCACAAGGTTTTCCACGCACTTACCTTTTTTGCCATTGCCATGGGGCTGGTTCTGCTGACCGACCTGCGGCTTTCGGTGGCGTTACTTGTCGGCGCGCTCGGCATCATTATCAGCGGTGTTCTTGACCCTGACGAAGCTTACGCCGCAGTCAGCTGGAAAACTGTTTTTCTACTGGCCAGCCTGATCCCGCTTGGCAAAGCGGTTGAATCCAGTGGCACTGCCGCGTGGATTGCCGAACAGGTATTGCTGATGATCGGCGACGTGGATATTTGGGTTTTGCAACTGGTGATCGCGGTTCTGGCAACCGCTTTTACGCTGGTGATGTCCAATGTCGGAGCCACAGTGCTGCTGGTGCCGCTGGCCATCAGCATTGCCTTGCAGGCAGGCGCCAATCCGGCGGTATTTGCCCTGACGGTGGCCATTGCCACCTCAAATTCTTTCTTGATCCCCACCCATCAGGTTAACGCCCTGATCATGGGTCCGGGCCGTTACAAAGTGCCTGATTTTTTCCGTGCCGGCAGCATTATGACGGTGATCTTTCTGGTGGTGCTGATGGTGATGATGCAACTGTTTTATTAGGTTGCAGTTTTGACCCTCGGGCCGCAATATCAATTTACTTCTTAAAGTCACCTAAGAAACAGCAATGTTTTTAATTTCTCTCAAATTTTCGGAAAATATAGAATCAGCGCCCAAATTTATGGCAGCCCATAATGACTGGATCACCCAAGGGTTCGCAGACGGGGTTTTTTAATGTGTCGGCTCCACAAAGCCAGCGGGCGGGGGCACCATTCTGGCCCATGGTGAAAGCTTGGATAGGCTCAAAGCCCGTGTTGATGCTGACCCTTTTGTGCAAAATAACATCGTCATTGCTGAGATAACTGAAATCGATGTCAAAAGAACCGTTCCCGCGCTGGATTTTCTAAAGGAATAGCCAATGGGCAAAACTTTTATAGGGCCGGATGGTCAAACCCGCTGTAACTGGGCCAATTCTGCAGCCGAGTTTCTGGATTACCACGATAACGAGTGGGGATTTCCTGTTGCCGATGACACCCGCCTTTTTGAAAAACTTTGCTTGGAGAGTTTCCAATCTGGCCTAAGCTGGCGGACAATCCTCAACAAACGCGAAAATTTCAGGGCAGCTTTTGCTGGATTTGATTATCGCATAATCGCTAAATTCAACGATACAGATCGAACTAGGCTAATGGCAGACAAAGGCATCGTGCGCAACAAACGCAAGATCGACGCAACAATAAATAACGCTCAACGGATGTCTGAACTGGTTAAGGCTGAGGGATCACTTGCCGCTTTTGTTTGGCAGTTCGAACCAAACCCAGACACCCTGCCAGAGCCACAAACCGCCTCTACATCTGAAGCCTCAATCGCTTTGGCAAAAGAGCTGAAAAAACGCGGCTGGCAATTTTTAGGTCCCACCACGGTTTTCGCTTTTATGCAAGCAATGGGTCTGATCAATGACCACGCGATTGGCTGCGTGATGCGCGAAAAAGCTGCACGGCTAAGGCAAGAATTTAAGCGCCCTAGCTGATCAGACAGCTGAAATCAGCTTATCCGCATTTAGAATGCCCACATTCCGTGCAGGTCATGCACCCTTCGGCCATCCGCATCGCATATTGGCCGCATTTCGGGCAAGCTGGGCCGCGCGGTTGCACCGAAACTACCGCCTCGGGATCAACCTTCAGGGCGCTGCCCATTTTCATAAACCCGATCGCCACCAGATGTTCCTCAATCACGCCACCGATTGCGGCCAGAATAGACGGAATATATTTGCCCCCCATCCACGCCCCACCGCGCGGATCAAACACCGCTTTCAGTTCCTCAACCACAAAACTGATATCACCGCCGCGCCGGAATACCGCAGAAATCATCCGCGTCAACGCCACAGTCCAGGCAAAATGCTCCATGTTTTTGGAGTTGATAAACACCTCAAATGGCCGCCGTTGACCGTCTGAAATTACATCATTGATGGTGATATAAATCGCATGTTCGCTCTCGGGCCAGCGTATCTTATAGGTATTGCCGTCAAGCTGCGCTGGCCGGTCCATCGGGCTGCTCATGTCTTTGGACGTTTCAACCGACAGCGACAAAACAGAGCCGGTCACATCGTTGGGCCGGTAAGTCGTAATCCCCTTAAGACCGGCTTTCCACGCGGCCAAATACAGGTCCTCAAAGGCTTCAAACGCATAATCCGCTGGCACATTTACGGTTTTTGAGATCGCCGCACAGATATACGGCTGAATCGCTGCCTGCATTTTCATATGGTTGGTTGCAGAAATATCCATCGCGCCAACAAAACTGTCCGGCAGATTGTCTAGATCACCGCCCTGTTCGCGATAAATCCGATAGGCGTGATCCTCCATACGATAACTAACCATTTCATCATCGCTGCCGCGTTTTTTGCGGTCATAGAACCATGAAAACGCAGGTTCAATTCCGCCCGAACAATTATCCCCAAACGCCAGCGAAATTGTCCCCGTTGGCGCGATCGACAACAGATGAGAGTTCCGCAACCCGTGCTTTTTAATCTCCGCGCGAATATCGTCTGGCAAACGCCCCGCCATGCCCGATTGCAAAAACGCCTCGGCCTCAAACAGTGGAAAAAACCCCTTTTCCTGCGCCAAAGCAATGCTGGCCCGATACGCCGCATCGCGCATCTGCCGGGTTAAATCCGCCGCAAAATCCCGGGCCTTTTTGCTGTCATAGCGCAAACCCAGCATGATCAATGCATCACCCAAGCCGGTATACCCAAGCCCGATACGGCGTTTATTCATTGCCTCCAAAGCCTGCTCTTCCAGCGGCCAAACCGTAGCATCCAGCACATTGTCCAGCATCCGCACTGCCGTGGTCACCACATCGGTAAACCCGTCAAAATCAAATGACGCATCGCCAAATGCATCCCGCACAAACCGCGTCAAGTTCATGCTGCCCAAACAGCAACAACCATGATCCGGTATGGGGATTTCCCCACAAGGGTTGGTCGCCTCGATCACCTCGCAATAATGCAGATTATTTTCGGCATTGATCCGGTCCAGAAACAAAATCCCCGGCTCGGCAGCCTCATAAGTATTGCGCATAATCATTGCCCAAAGCGCGCGCGCATTTACCGATTTATAAACCCATAGATCACCGGCTTTTCCCGCCGGCTCAACCGGCTCCGATTTATGCACCAGATCAAAATTCGCATTTTTGTCGACTGCCTGCATAAAATCATCGCTAACCCCCACGGAAATGTTGAAATTCGACAATTGCCCCTTGCTGCGTTTGGCCGAAATAAATTCTTCAATATCCGGGTGATCCACCCGCAACACGCCCATCTGCGCGCCGCGCCGCGCGCCAGCAGATTCCACCGTGGCGCAGCTTTGGTTAAACACATGCATATAAGAAACCGGCCCCGATGCCGAAGAAGAAGTTCCCGCAACCTTGGCACCGCGTGGTCGAATGCTGGAGAAATCATACCCAACCCCGCCGCCACGCCGCATGGTTTCAGCAGCTTGGCGCAAAGCATGGTAAATGCCAACCTTGCCGTCCACTGTGCCAGAAACACTGTCGCCCACAGGCTGAACAAAACAGTTGATCAAAGTGACGTTTTTAATTCCCGCGCCAGCCGCAGAATTTATCCGACCCCCTGCGATAAATCCCGATTTCTGGGCCTCCAGAAACAAAGCTTCATGGGTCTCAGGCTTAAGCTCCACCGCCGCCAATGCCTTTGCAACACGCGCACGAATTGCCGCGACCATAGCGTCAGCATCCAGCTTTTGCTCGGCACCCTTGGCGTATTTTTCGCGCAGCACATCAATTGAGATTTTTTGCCATTTATTGGCAGCGATGCTGGCGGTTTTATTCATCATTGATTCTCGCGCGTAAGGGTGCAGGCGACCAAACTACGGCGCGTTGCGATTATTTTCAAGAACAAAACAGAAACTGCGTGACGAATCGTTAACGGCTGCTAAACAGGTTAGGGAGGGGCGAAATGGCAAAATTACATTTGATTAAACTTAGCGTTGGCTCGGAAAGTGTGGCTACCAAAGCCGCGTGGCAGGCTGCCCACACAGCCAAAACTGGCAAGGAACTCCGCCACGTCACCCGCATGTGGCCACGCCGCGCCGCTGAATTGCTGCAAGCTGGCTCCATCTATTGGGTGATCAAAGGCAATGTGCTGGCGCGTCAAGAAATCATCCGGCTCGATGAGGTCATCGGCAAAGACGGCATTCGCCGCTGCGGCATTGTGCTAAACCCGCAATTGATGCAAACCGTGCCCCAGCCCCGCCGCCCTTTTCAGGGCTGGCGGTATCTGGCGGTTGAGGACGCCCCGCGCGACACTTCGCCCTTTATTGAGGGCGTTGAGGAACTGCCCGTAGAATTGCAAACCCATCTGGCCAGCCTCGGCGTTCTATAAAAAATATTTTGTCCCCTATTGTATCTGGGCCATTTTACTATATGTAAACAGTATTAACATGTACAAAAACCAACACAGAACGGGGAAATCAAAATGGACACCATTAACAATGACCATGAAACCGAGCGCCGCAAAGGTGTGTGGATGCGCGGGTTGTTTATGATTATCTTTTTAATTCTGATGAATGTGGCGGCCACCGTTTTGGCTGTGATCGCAATTGTGCAATTCTTTTGGCTGTTATTCAAAAGCGAACGCAATGAAGGCCTGACAAGCTTCGGGTTCTCGCTGGGCAAATGGTTCCGCGATGTTGCCCGTTTTCAATCCGCTGATACCGATGTCAAACCTTTTCCGTGGGCTGAATGGCCATCCGAAGACGACCGCTAATATTTGCGCCCGGCACTAACGCCGGGCCACTGCTATTTCTTCTTTTTAAAAATACTCAAAATCCCGATGGCGAAGCCGAGGGCCATGCCCAAAGGGAAGTGGTTTTTTGCGTCAGCAAAAATGCCGCTGAACTGCGGGAGCCTCCGCCATTTGAATGAATACTCCCGCCCCTTGAACCATGATCCTTGCAGGATCACGGCCCGCGGGTTGGGCATGGCCTCGCTTCGCTCGGACACTCATCGGAATTAACCCGCGATAATGCCCGGCGAATCCCCGAAATCAACGCCGGGAAAAACCACGTTGCCAAGGTCCGAAAGCGGCATGCCAAACATATCACGCAGCACCCAGCCCGCATAGCGGCGCACATCGCTGGTCGGCATCAGGTCTCGGTTTTGATAAAGGTCAAATTCATCCAGCCCCGGCCAATCGGACATCACTTTGCGCCCCTTCAACGCCCCCCCCGCCATGATCATCAAACCACCGGTGCCATGATCCGTGCCTTGGGAGCCGTTCTCAGCAACCGTGCGGCCAAATTCGGTTATCGCCATCACGGTTGTCTGCTGCCAGTTGTTGCCAAGGCCGGATTTCAGCGTCAGAATGGCCTCGCTCAACTGCCCCAGCGCATTCCCTAGACCGCGGCTTTGGTTTGCATGGGTATCCCAGCCACCGATTGAAAAAGCTGCAATGCGCGACTGCTCGTTCAACTTTTCCGCAGCAAACTGCGCCAGTGCTTTTGTCGGCCCGGAACGACCACCGCCCATCGCCATAACTTCATTGCTTTTGGACAGTTCCATCGCCATTTGCGCTGTCTCAGCAAATAACGCATCACTTGCGTAAATCCGGTTTAGCAACAATTCGGCCTGTGGTGACAGATTAAGCGCTGATTCCGGGCTCCAGATCGAATGATCCTGCGCGCCTTCCAGCAATAACAACCGCTGACGACCAACTGCAAATGCAGTTTCAACATGAGTGTCGGGCAGCAGCGACAGCAAGCGGTTCAGCCAGCCATCTTCGCCCGCTGTCAGGCTGGCATCGGCATTGCCGCCGCCGTTTTCCAACAGGTCTTGCCCGTCAAAATGGCTGCGTTTGTCGCGATACGGCGTTGAAACCGCATGGGCAAAAGACAATTCGCCAGCGCGCCAAAGCGGCATTAAGTCTGCCAAGCCTTTGTTCAGGGAATAGAACCCGTCAAGGTCAATGCTGCCCGCGGCTTCGCCTGCTAGCAGATTTGGTCGCCACTGTGCCAGATTAGGGTCGCCATAAGGCTGGACAACATCCAAACCATCCATGGCACCGCGCAGGATAATCACAACCAGCCGGTTTTCACCGGGCGTTGAAGCAAACGTAACGGGCGTTAGCAAAGGCGACGCCGCAGCGGAACAGCCAAGTGCCACCGACTGGGCAATAAATTTTCTTCTGGAAAGAGTCATAACGGCCTCCTTATCGGCGTATAAATGTGGGGGAGATCAGCATCAAAGTAATGCCAACCCATTTTGTTTCGGCGGCAGTTACAGCAAAGCTGAGATCATCAGGTGCAAGCGGCCCAAGCACCGTTTCCAGCAATTGTCGCGGGTCCAGACCTGTCGCATGGTCCTGTGCCAGCGTTCCAGCCCAGTTGATGCGCGCCGCAAGGGTTGGCGGCGTGATCCATGCCAGTAAATCTTGATCCCAACCATCCGGACCACCCGGAAAAAACGGCCGCTGCCCCATGCTTGTTAACGGAGCCTGAAAGCTGTTGACCAAAGCACGCGAATCTAAATTCACGATGGTATCGGCTTCGGCCTCAACGGCCCGCAAACAACACACCATATATTCAAATGGCGTGCGGGCTTTTTGCCCCAACGGCACTTGTGCCGCCTTGTGGTTCAACAACACATCATAAAGCGCGATTAGCTCACCACCGCTGGCCAGATACGCATCCGCCATGGCAGCAACATAATCCGCATCCGGATCCGGCCCGACAAAATGCACCGCAAGTTTGCGGGCTAGATGCGCCGCAGTGATAGGGTTCATCGCCAAGTCTTCAAGAAATTCAAAGATATTGTCCAAGCTGGCGGCCCCGTCGCCATAGGTTTTTCCTAAAATGGTCTCACCGCCCGACTCCGCAATGGCTTGATTAAATTCAACGCCTTCCAGCGTGACGGTAAGCCCCGTCAGCAATTCTGCGAACTGGCGCACATCGGCTTGGGTATAGGCCCCGTCAACCCCAAGCGTGTGCAGCTCCAGCACCTCACGGGCAAGGTTTTCGTTTAAGCCACGATCGCGCCGCTGCCCGACGCGGGAATTCGGCCCCACCGATGTAGTTTGATCCAGAAACAAGATCATCGACGGATGGGTGATCGCCGCTTTAAGCAAGTCGGCAAATCTGCCGCTTAAGTTCGGGCGAATAGCATCCTCAAAATAACCGCCCTGCAGTATTCGGGAATTTAACTGTTTCGGGGCAACCGTGAAATGGTCCAGCCAAAAGGCAAATATCCGTTCACGAAACCCGCGCGGGCTTAGCATCGGGCGCAGCAACATACGGCGAAAATCATCATTCACGCCATCGCGCAATTCCTGCCGCAATTGTTTGTATTCAGGTGAATTCCTATTTGTGTCGCGGCGAATATTGCGCAGCGCAACCAGCGCCAGGCGACGGTCTTCGGTATTGGGATAGCTCAGCGCTGTGTCCGCCGGGTCCGGGCTTTGCATTTGCGCCAACATCCCAGCTGAAAACGGCGTTTCATTGGGCCGAATGCCATAACCGAAACGGTTGGCATTTATAAATCCTTGCTCGATGGTCATTTTGCACCTTTTTGCTTTGATAATAGCTAAACGCGGCAAACTTTGAATTCCGTCGAAATTTATTTCACAAAGCGGTTTCTGGCTGCGGGCATCGCCACCAGCACCCCGGCAAAAAAGATCAGCCCCATGCCAAAAATCGTCAGCGTATCGGGTTTCTCAGCAAAGAAAATAAACCCCCACAGGATTGCCGACACCAGATAAACATAATCAAACACCGCGATAATGGCAGGGGGTGCGATTTGGTAGGCCCGCGCTATGCCCGAAAAAACAGCCACAGCCATCAACCCCAGAAACATCATCACCAACCAAGCAAGCCCATCCATTTGGCCCCACCCGCTAAAAACAAACGCAGATGCAGATTGAATTTGATCTGACAAAGGCCAGATGGTCAGCACAATAATCCCGATCAACCCAACAACAAAAAACGCTGCCAATAGCGAAAACGACAAGATCAGTGGCGATTCTTGCTGGCATTTGTTGCGGGTTAATATCATTGCCAAGGCCAGAAAGCTGGCGCCCAGCACCGGCAATAACGTAAACCACGAAAACGCATCGCTGCCCGGTTTCAGAATGACAACCACGCCGATAAACCCGATCATGATACCCAGCCACTGGCGCTTTGTGGTTGGTTCCTCGGTTAGAAAGCTTGAAAACAACGCCACCAGAATAGGAAAAGTATAAATGGCTACGGCGGCGACTGACAGGCTTAGCACCGGAAAAGAAGCGTAATAGGCGATCCAGGTCAGCACCAGCAAAACACTGCGCAACACCACCCATTTGGCTGCGTGAACCCTGAAAGCTGTGCCTGTAAAAATAATAACCGCCCCCAGAATGGGCAATGCAAACAGCGAACGGGCAAAGAATATTTGCCAAAGCGTTAAGTCAGCGCTGAGCAGTTTGGCAATGGCATCCCCAAAGGCCAGCGCTGAAACCGAAGCGCTTATAATGATAACACCCTGTAAGATTTGGTTTGGTTTGCCCTGAGTTTGCGTCATTTATGGCCCTCTTTTTGGCACGCTATTCCAATATTTCAGCCGCGTCCACGCCCCAAAGCGCAATTTTCAGAACCCAGCCTTCAAACCCTTCTACTTTAACCAAGCACCATTCCAGTTGGCAGGCCTCCAGCCGCGCAATCACGCCCTTCATGGCGGTTGCAACCGGCTGTGCATCGCCGTTTGGTGCCTCAAACAAGGTGGCTTGTTCGTCGGTTACCACCACGGTGCGCACCCCGCTTAACAAGGAACGATGCACCCAGCCCCCGGCCCCTTCGGCGTCGACGATCCTAAACCAGTTACCGTATTCTGCGGTTACCTGAAGCGGCGTGCCGCGATGGTTCAACACCCAGTCAATGCGGTGGGTTCGCGCTGGACCACGGCGCACAAACGCCTCTTTAACTTTCATGGAAACATAGCGCGGCAAAGGATGGCCGGTCACTGGCCCGATCGCGCCTTGCTGGGCCAATGCGGGCACTGCGATCATCATCGCGGTTAAAAAGATAAATAAATGTTTCATATTGCCCTGCCTGCACTTGATTTTCCGCGCGGTTATTGTTTTTTGATTTCCCTGCGCGGTATTCCCTGCCATTATAATCTAAACCACGGGCGTAAAGGAACCAAAATCTATGCCGGCCAAAGCCTTAAAAGTTATTGTCACACGCCGTTTGCCTGAACCGGTCGAAACTCGCATGAACGAATTGTTCGATGTGGAGCTAAATGTAAATGACACCCCCATGGACCGCGAAGCTCTGGCTGACGCTATGGCGCGCGCCGATGTGCTGGTGCCCACATTAGGAGACAGGATAGATCAGGGCTTGCTGGCACAAGCAGGTGACAAGCTGCGTCTGATTGCCAATTATGGTGCAGGTTTTGATCATATCGATGTGCAAACCGCCTTACAGCGCGGCGTTATGGTGTCAAACACCCCCGGCGTTTTAACCGATGATACCGCTGATATGACCATGGCGATGATATTATCGGTGCCGCGCCGTTTGCGCGAAGGCAATTTGCAAATGCAAAAAGGCACATGGGAAGGCTGGAGCCCAACCGCCCTGATGGGCCACCGAATTGGCGGCAAACGATTGGGAATATTGGGAATGGGCCGCATCGGCCAAGCGGTTGCCAGCCGCGCACGCGCTTTTGGTTTGCAGGTGCATTACCATAACCGCCGGCAGTTGCATCCCGATACTGAATCTGCGTTGGAGGCAACTTATTGGGAGAGTTTTGACCAAATGCTGGCGCGGATTGATATTTTGTCGATCCATGTTCCTCATACGCCCAGCACTTTTCATTTGTTAAACGCTCGGCGCTTAAAGCTAATGAAACCTTCGGCTTTTGTTGTTAATACCGCACGCGGCGAGGTTATCGACGAAAATGCTTTGACCCGAATGTTGCGCGCCGGTGAAATTGCTGGTGCCGGTCTGGATGTTTTTGAAAACGGCAATGACGTAAACCCACGGCTTCGCGGATTGGACAATGTGTTATTGCTGCCCCACATGAGCAGTGCCACGGTTGAGGGCCGCTTGGATATGGGTGAAAAAGTTATCATCAACATCAAAACCTATGCAGATGGCCATCGCCCGCCAGATCAGGTTGTTCCAGCGATGTTATAACCGCAACTCATGGGCATTTGGCGGGCGCCGCTCGACTATGCCCACGATCACGGGTCAATTTCTGTTAATTGCTGCACGATCTTTTTCTTGACGGGTGGTAAAATATTCCCAAGCCGAAGCGCAGCACCGCGCAAAATTCGGCCAGGCATGCTGGTATCTGTAAACAGCTTTACCAAAGCATTGGTCCCTATATAAAGCGGCCGCGCAACAGCGCGGTGTTTGGCCTGATATTTACCAAGAACCGAAGCCGCACCAATATCAATGCCTTTTGCAACAGCGGTTTTGATTTCTGTTGCCAAAGTATACGCCCCGCTCAGGCCAAGATTAAACCCGTGTGCGGTAACAGGATGCATGCCTACAGCTGCATCACCCAGCAGGGCAAACCGGGTTTTGACAAATTTTTCGGCGTAAACCCCCATAAGCGGATAAGCGTGACGCTTGGTTGCCAGTTTCATATCACCCAATTGCCCGCCAAACCTTTGTTGTATATCGCTGGCGAATTCATTTGCAGACATGTCTAGCAAATGTTGCGACTTGTCAGTGGGCAACGTCACAACAACTGAGGACTTGTCACCATACATAGGTAAAATCGCCAAAGTTTGTTCATAATGGAAACACTCAAACGCTGTGTCATTATGGGGTTTTGAATGGGTCATTTCACAGACAATCACCGTGCGGCCAAAGTCATGCATCGGCGCATCGATGCCCATTTTTTTACGCATGTCCGAGAACCGGCTGTCAGCAGCAATCACCAAAGTGCAGTTTAACGTTGAACCATTTGATAATGCCACGCTGCCACCGGATAAATTCGTCTCAGTGTCAATGACATCAACCCCGGCAATAATGGTAACATTTTCCTGATTTTTGACCATTTCATAAGCAGCGCGGCGAATAACATGGTTTGGCACCAAATGGCCCAAATATTCAGAACCCGTAGTTTTGCTGTCAAAATGCAACACATACGCAGACTTGCCGTTTAATACTTTGGCATCACGAATATTGCCGATTTGATTAATCGGAAAATGATCCCAAATACCCAATTCTTTTAACACCCGTTCAGAGGAATGGGTTAAGGCAATATCTCTTCCATCTTCGGGTGGGTTTTGGAGAACCTTCAGGGGTGACCGCTCAACAAGCGCGATTTTCAGATCTGTGTCCCTTAAACATCGGGCAAAGCTAAGGCCAGCAGGCCCTGCGCCGACGACAACTATGTCAAAAAACTTATTGGCCACGGGATTCTCCATTTCAGCCTTCTTATCATCTAAATAAGGTTTGTTTTGAACAGATCAAACTCTATTTGACTGATTTACAAGATTTACAACTTAGGTTTACAGATGTGACAAGTTTACGTGTTTCCCCGAACAAAGCATCATAGATCAATATTTCACCGCGCAGAGGCTGGCCGGCGCCGGTTATCAGTTTGATTGCCTCTGCTGCCATCATTGATCCCATCACCCCCGCCAACGCCCCCATAATGCCAGCTTCGGCACAGCTCGGCACCAAACCAGCGGCGGGACGCTGCGGGAAAACGCATTGATAGCACGGGCCGCCATTACTGGGGTCATAAAGACCAATTTGCCCTTCCCACTGGCTCATCGCGGCCGAAATTAGTGGGATTTTCAGATCAACACAGGTTTGATTCACCAGATACCGAGTGTCAAAATTGTCAGAGCCATCCAGCACCAAGTCATAACTCTGAAAAATTTCCATCGCATTTTTATTGGTCAAGCGCACCGCATGGCCGACACACTGAACACCCGGATTTATCCGGCTGATCGAGGTTGCGGCGCTTTTTGTTTTTAGGGTGCCAACACTGGCTGTATCGTGCAGGACCTGCCTTTGCAGATTAGATAGGCTGACAACATCATCATCCACAACGCCCAAAACACCAACACCCGCCGCTGCCAGATACAGCAGTGCAGCACTGCCTAATCCTCCGGCTCCGATGCACAATAGTTTAGCGTTCAACAGTTTCTGTTGGCCCGGCCCACCGATTTCGCGCAAAATTAAATGGCGGGCATATCGTTCAATTTCTTGGGGTGTCATGGCGCGCCTTTGCTTTTCGACCCGCCCACCGGACGAATCTCGCGTATAAAAGAACCGGAAATGCAATAATACACAGCCATATCAGAAAAACGATGTCCTCTCTGACACTCATGTAAAACGGATGAGTTTCAGGCAATAATTGCGAAAATCCAATGGCCGCCAAGGCCAGACCGAGCATGCAATAATAAACCCAACGGCGCGCGTGAAACACCCATGCATACCCAAAGGCGAGGGCTGAAATTACCGCGACTGTCCAAATGCCGCCCGCGTAAATCATCATATATCATCGAAAAAAGCAAATGAACGCTGGCGCGCATAACGTAGGTTTTTAGCAGATACTAACACTATTTGAACCCTGTAGAGCCAAAACCGCTCTGGTTTCGTTTAGTTTTTGACAAGATTTCTGTCTCAACAATTTCACACTGAATAACCGGCGCAAAAACCAATTGCCCGATACGGTCACCATGGTTGATTTGGAAATCTTTATCGCCAAAATTAATCAAAATAACGCCAACTTCGCCGCGATAATCGCTATCAATTGTCCCTGGCGAATTGATTAAAGTAACGCCATATTCTAACGCCAGCCCAGAACGTGGCCGAACCTGAATTTCGTAACCTGTTGGAATCTCAAAACAAAGCCCTGATTTTACCAACAGTCGTTGATTTGGTTTAAGGGTCAACCTTTTGTGATTTGTATCAGCTAGAATATCCATTCCCGCTGCGCCTTTGGTTTGATAAGACGGTAACGGCAATTCCGGATCAGCGCCCGATGCTCTGGCAATTTTAAGTATTTGCGTCACCAAGAACCTCTACAATTTTATTTACCAGCCTATTCGCAGTCTCAAATTTGCTCATCTCAGGCCATTTTTCAGCACCAGATTCGGAAATAAAAGTGATCTGATTGGTGTCACCGCCCATAATTTCGGTTTCAGGGCTGACATCATTGGCCAAAATCCAGTCACAGCCCTTTTTCAACCGCTTGGCAGTTGCGTTTTCAACCACATTGTCGGTTTCAGCCGCAAAACCAATCACAAGCTCGGGCCGATTGGTTTTTCTTTGTGAAACGGACCGCAAAATGTCTGGATTTTCCCCAAATTCGATCTGCGGTAACGCGCCGGAATCAGTTTTCTTAACTTTGGACTGCCCCGCCCCGACCACATGCCAATCAGCCACCGCCGCCGCAAAAATCGCGGCATCACAATGCCCGGCCGCTTCAACGGCTGTATTCATCTCAGCAGCGGTTTCAATTTCAATAATATTGGCCCCTGTTGGTCTGTCTGCGGTTGCGGGGCCGGTAATAAAAGTGACCTGCGCACCGCGCGCCAGCAACGCATTGGCAATAGCAGCCCCTTGCTTGCCAGAGGAGCGATTGGCAATATAGCGCACCGGATCAATCGGTTCATGGGTCGGCCCAGAAGTAACCAAAAAGTGCCGAGATTGAAGCGGCCCTGCCCATAAGACATTTTGAATAGAGTCAATAATATCAGATATTTCGGCCATTCTACCAAGTCCGAATTCGCCACAAGCCATGCTGCCCTCATCAGGCCCAACCACATGAATTCCGTCACCTTTCAAACGTGCCAAATTACGCTGGGTTGCCTTGTGATGCCACATTTGCACGTTCATGCTCGGGGCAATAAGCACCGGTTTATCCGTGGCCAAAAGCAATGTCGAAGCCAGATCATTGGCCGTGCCATTCGCCATTTTTGCCATCAAATCTGCCGTTGCAGGCGCAACAACAATTATATCTGCGGCTCGGGAAAGCTGAATATGGCCAATTTCGGATTCAGCATCCAGATCAAAAAGATCTTGATAGACTTTTTGGCCAGAAAGTGCAGAAACCGATAAAGCCGTCACAAAATTGGACCCAGCTTGGGTTAAAACCGGCGTTACTTTCGCACCTTTTTCAGCCAGTTTGCGAATAAGGTCCAGACTTTTATAAGCAGCAATACCACCGCCAATAATCAAGAGTACTTTTCGTCCGTTCAGCATTCCGGTTCTTTCTTGTTAAGTCCTGCAAAGCCGTTAATATGAATCTAATGCTACGGAAGCAAAAAGCCAAGTAGTTGCAAAGGGTCGTCTAACTTTGCAGAAAACCGGTTTGTTTGCGCCGTTATGCGCCCGTGACCCTTTGAAAGCCTAATACGTAAATCAAATCTCTTAGCATTAAATCAACTTTTACCCCGAAATTCAGGCCTATAATGTCGACTTTTCAACAATTCCCAAATATATCTCTTTTTCTTGGTGGTGCGCGGTCAGGCAAGTCTTACTTGGCAGAACAGCACTGTATTTTTAGCACTTTAGACGCGATATATTTTGCAACCGCGCGGCCTGATGACGCTGAGATGAAAATACGAATAGAATCGCATCAACAGCGACGTGGTAATAATTGGCAGACAAAAGAGCTTCCGCTTGACCTGACTGGCGCGCTTGCTGTGGTTAAGCCCACTGAAGTGGTTCTGATAGATTGCCTGACATTATGGCTTTCAAATATGATGTTGGCCAAATCAGACCTTGGGTCCGAGCAAGCAAAATTGCTAACTGCGCTACAATCCTGTTCCGGCAAAGTCGTATGCGTTTCCAGCGAACTTGGCATGGGTTTGGTCCCGCAAAGCAAGTTAGGGCGTGATTTCCGCGATGCGCAAGGCACGCTTAACCAATCCATTGCCGAAATTGCGGAATTGGTTATTTTTGTTGCTGCTGGCCTGCCCTTGACCTTAAAAGGCAACCTGCCAGAGGCAAAAAATGACCCTTGATTTCTGGTGGGTCCGCCACGGGCCAACCCACGCAAAAGCCCTGATCGGCCATACGGATATTGCCGTGGATCTTTCTGATCTCCCTGCTTTGGACCGGCTCAAATCATTTTTGCCAATGCAGGATAAATTATTTTCATCTGATTTAATCCGCGCCTCGGAAACCGCGCAAGCAATTTCAAATATTTCGGCCCCTGTGCTTAAGCGAAAAGGCTTAAGGGAAATGAATTTCGGAGATTGGGAAGGTAAAAGCTTTGAAGTTGTTGCAAAATCCGATCCCGAATTTTCTCGGGGTTTTTGGGAAAACCCCGGTGATACCAGCCCGCCAAATGGCGAATGCTGGAACGTGTTTTCCCAACGTATCCATAGCGAAATCGACACGCTAATTTCGCTAGCAACCTCTAAACATATCGTTGTAGTCGCCCATTTTGGCGTCATTCTTGCGGCGCTACAGCTGGCTGGCGGGTTTTCCAATAAATCCGTGTTTTCGTTTAAAATCAATAATTTGTCTGTCACTCGGCTTTGCTATCATTCTACCAACGCCGCTTGGTCAATTCGATCTGTCAATCAAGTAATCTAGTCATCATTCCTTTTTTTTAAACCTACCATTCTAGCGCTGCTGTCCTGTTGTTTCATAAAGGATTTTTGGGCAGCCATACGGTTGGTGGTAGCACTTGTCGCGATTGGTCAAAATAAACAGCGGCCAAAAAATATACATTTCCGACTGTGAATTTGTCCTTCAATTCGCAGATTGTTCGATTTTCGCTAAAAATTAATTTTAATTAAACCAATACAGCAGACATTAATCTTTCCTAACCGGAGAATTTGATGACTGCGCGTAGTTATACGGTGGCCTTTTTAGGGGTTGAGGCAAAAACAATTGAGGTTCAAGTTTCCTTAGCCTCTGGAATCCCTGCATTTAATTTGGTTGGTTTGCCGGACAAAGCGGTGTCTGAGGCCAAGGAACGGGTGCGCGCTGCTATTACTGCCATGGGTCTGGCCTTACCCGCAAAACGCATCACTATTAACCTATCGCCAGCCGATATTCCCAAAGTTGGGTCACATTTTGACCTGCCAATCGCCTTAACCCTGCTGGCAGCGATGGATGTTTTGCCCAAAGAACAGCTGGAATCCCAGCTTTCTTTAGGGGAATTATCGCTGGATGGAACTTTGGTTGCAGTCAAAGGCGCATTGCCTGCCGCGGTCGCCGCCGCATCATCCGGTTGCAGCCTGATTTGCCCCCAATCCTGTGGACCAGAGGCCGCATGGGTTGACGCGGTGCAGGTTTTGGCACCTCAAAACCTATTGTCGATCGTCAATCATTTTTCTGGTCGAAACATACTGCAAACGGCGACCCCCGGGGAAATCACCATAAATGGCTCGCATCGCGATATACTTGACGTTCGCGGGCAAGAAAAAGCCAAACGCGCCCTAGAAATCGCAGCTGCTGGTGCGCATCATTTTTTGATGGTGGGTTCGCCGGGGTCCGGGAAATCCATGTTAGCAGCACGTTTACCCGGAATATTGCCACCACTTGACCCAAAAGAAGCGTTGGAAACCTCGATGATTCACTCACTGGCCGGCGTGCTTGAGCAAGGCGGAATTTCCCGTTCCCGCCCGTTTCGCACCCCCCATCACACCGCCAGCACAGCCGCAATTGTTGGCGGCGGCCGCAGCGCCAAGCCGGGTGAAATTTCACTGGCCCATAATGGCGCATTATTTCTGGACGAGCTGCCTGAATTCTCGCGCACCGTGCTTGAAACCTTGCGCCAACCGCTGGAAACCGGTGATGTGGTGATTGCGCGTGCCAATGCACATGTCCGTTATCCATGTCGTTTCATGTTGGTCGCCGCAGCCAATCCCTGCAAATGCGGATATTTGGCTGACCCGGAGCGCGCTTGCGGGCGCGCGCCTCTTTGTGGAGAGGATTATCTGGGCCGAATTTCCGGCCCAATGATGGATCGTTTTGACATTCGAATTGACATGCCTTTGGTCAATATTCGTGATCTTAGCGATCTTCCAAATGGTGAAAATTCGGCTTCCATTGCAAAGCGGGTTCTGGATGCAAGGCAAATACAAACCGATAGATTTCAACATATTAGTGATGTTAACACCAATTCCGAAGCTGACGGAAACTTGCTGGAAACCATTTTAAAACTTTCATCAGAATCGTCCAGTTTGCTGGATCAGGCCGCAAGTAAATTCCATCTTTCGGCCCGCGCCTATTTCCGTGTGCAACGCGTTGCCCGCACCATCGCGGATCTTGCCAATTCCAAAACCACCGAAAAACCACATCTGGCTGAGGCCTTGGGATATCGGCTTGTCGGGACAGCCTAAAAATGCGGGCATTCCGGCGGAGACGGGAAATTGAAATACTCGAATCAGCCATGTTGCGACCGGCAGCCAGCTTCACAAAACCCGCTGAATAAAAGCCTGAACTTCGCGCAACGCTTTGTCAGCCTCCGGCAGCTTGCCGTGCAAAAGTGGCCAGACATGTGGCGTTTTTTCATAAATGTTAAGGGTGACGTCAACGCCATTTGCTTGCATGTTTTGCGTAATACCTTTGGCATCATCCAACAGCACTTCGGTATTGCTGGCAAAAATTAAAACCGGCGGCGCATTTTTGAAATCAGCGAATATTGGCGAGGCATCGAGGTTTTCAAAATCAACCGGCGCATAAAAATCCCGCGCGGCGCGGATCTGGCGTGGTGGCAGCAGGTATTCAGTTTTGTCATTTGTTTTCATCGAAGCGCTGGCAAGGGTTAGGTCTGTCCATGGGCTGAACACCACAACACCCGCAGGTTTTGACAGGCCCTCTGCCAGTATTTTGGCCAACAAAGCGAGGGTCAGTCCACCGCCAGCCGAATCTCCGGCCAGAATGATATTTTTTGTGCCAGAAGCAGTGATTTCCTTAAAAACCGCAAAAGCATCATCAATTGCAGCAGGGAACGGGTGTTCCGGTGCGAGCCGATAGTTTAGCGATAAACCTTTTAAGCCACACAACCCACAAATATGGGCCACCAACCGGCGATGGGTGCGCGCAGACCAAAAACATAAGCCCCGCCATGCAGGTAAAACAGGGTTCCGTTCCGGCAGTTACCATTTTCGATATGTAACAGCGAGACACCCACTATTTCGCCTTCGGAAATCGCAGCACTACGCGCTGGCCGCAACCCCCATTCCAGCGGTTTATCAAGCAATTGTCGCACCCTTCCGGGGTTTTTTGAACTGATCCGCGACAGGATCGGACGGGTTGTCCATTTCAAAATAAAATTTAAGATATTGAGGCGCGTAGACGTCAAGTCAAACGGCCCTCAATTGCCGCCCAAATCAACGCCGCTGTGTTAATTCCGTTAAACCGCTCCAACTCTTGAATGCCGGTTGGAGAGGTCAGGTTGATTTCAGTCAGGTAATCGCCAATTATATCGATTCCGACAAAAATCTGGCCCTTTTCCTCCAATAAAGGTCCGATTCGTGCACATATTTCCAAATCTCTTTCGGTCATTTCAACTGGTTCCGGCCTGCCGCCAACATGCATATTTGACCTTACCTCGCCTTTGGCGGGCACTCGGTTAATGGCACCGACCGCAACGCCGTCAACCAATATAACCCGCTTATCACCTTTGGTAACATCGAGTAAATATTGCTGGGCAATCAGCGGCTCATTGTTAATTCCGGTAAATAATTCATGCAGCGAGGACAGGTTTTTATCATCCACTGACAGCTTAAACACCCCTGCCCCGCCATTGCCATAAAGCGGCTTCAAAATGATGTCGCCATATTTTTCTTTGAATGCCCGCAAAGTTTTGATATCGCGCGCAATGGTGGTTGGCGGCGTAAGATCAGGAAAGTTTAGCACCAGTAGTTTTTCAGGGTAATTTCGTATCCAAAACGGATCATTTACCACTAAACAGTCTGGGTGAATCATATCAAGCAGCAGCGTATTTGTGATATATCCCATATCAAACGGTGGGTCTTGGCGCACCCAGACCACATCCCAGTCAGCCAATTTTACGGTTTGCTCATCGCCAAGGGTAAAATGGTTGCCAACCTCATGCCGCACCGCCAGCGGCCAGCCCCGCGCGGTGATGATACCTTCTTCATAAGCCAGCTTATCAGGCGTATAATAGAACAACTCATGCCCACGTTCCTGCGCCTCCAGTGCAATGCGAAAACTGGTATCGCCTGCAATATCAATATTTTCAATCGGGTCCATTTGAATGGCGACTTTAAGTTTCATCTGCGTGCTCCGCTTTGTTTGCTCACAATTGGACCGACAATGCAGGGATTTCAACCTTAATGCCAATAAAAGCGAATGATGATCCGTGATACCGACAATTCAACTCTTGTGAAGCGCAAACAAAGCTAAGCGATTGCCATCAAAACAGCAGAAATCTCAGTTTTCAACTGTTCAATATCTGCGTTTGGGTTCGCGGCCCATAAAGCGGTCAGGTTTGCCACGGTTGATCCGGGGGTCATATGGCCGCCCGACATGACAAAAGGCGCCAAGACCTCCAATGCCTGCGTTTCGCCAATGCCGGTTTCTTCGCCAATGCCGGTTTCTGGCAAAAGCTTGGCAAAGGTAGGGTTTACGGGGCTTGGCCCGGGTTTTGCCAACAGGTCAAGGGCTTTGATCAACCCTTTTCGATCAAAATCAAACGAGGAATCCATCAATCGCTTACCCCTTTGGTTCGGTTGAAATAGGGCATATTGTGCCCACAACCAAGCAATTTTTCTTGCTACCCTGCCAGAATATTTTCCAGAACCTCACATTGTCCCTGCCTGTCAACCATGGCCAGATCAAACCGGCAATCCGCGTTCAGGTCTGCATATTTAGCCAGATATTCATGGGCACAATTCAGCAGGCGTTGCTGTTGCTTTACGGTGATCGACCCTGCGGCCAAATTAAGGGTTTTGCGGGCCTTGACCTCAACAAAAATGATTTTCTCGTCCAAGCGGACAACCAGATCAATCTCGCCCTCCTTTGTTTTCCAACGCCGCGCCAATTCGACCGCGCCTTGGGCTATATACTGCCGTGCAGCTATATCCTCTGCGGCCATGCCGTTGTGAAATGCAGTGCTGCCCCTACTCACGGCTCAGCTCCACCGCGCGTTTATAAAGCGGTTTGCGTGACAGGTTGAACATTTCCGCCACCTCGCCAGCGGCGTCTTTGACAGAGCCGTTTTGCAATGCAGCACGCAAAGCAACGTCGATGTCCTGCTCGCTGATGGTTGCGTTGATCGGCGGACCAAGCACCACAACCGCCTCACCTTTTGGGGCTGGAACATCCGCGTAATATTCCGCCAGCTCAGCCAGCGAACCACGGCG
>QIGK01000101.1 GCA_003228875.1 Rhodobacterales bacterium | reverse complement strand
TGCGGCCAGCGACAGCCAAAGATAACCGTGTGAACGAAGTGTCAGAAATCACCCAAGGCTTGAAAGCCATCGCCAAAGAATTGAACATTCCAGTGATCGCGCTCAGCCAGCTTTCCCGTCAGGTTGAAAGCCGCGAAGACAAACGGCCGATGCTGTCAGACCTGCGCGAATCTGGTTCAATTGAGCAAGACGCTGATGTGGTAATGTTTGTTTATCGCGAAGAATATTATAAAGAGCGCGAAAAACCCGGCGAACATGACATCGAAAAAATGATGACATGGCAAAGCGAAATGCAAAACCTGATGGGCAAGGCTGAAATTATCATCGGCAAGCAACGCCACGGGCCAATTGGCAATATCGAATTATCGTTTGAGGCAGAGTTCACCAAATTTGGCAATCTGGCCAAAAATTACCAACGGCAGGTTAAGGATTTCTAAGCGGGGGATTTCATCCCCCCTTGCTTCGCAATTCCCCCCTAGAGTATTTGTAAAAAGAAGAAGATATGCAGGCTGAACTTACTGTTGATCTTACTGCCATATGCGATAATTGGCGGGCAATTGATGTGCTATCGGCGCCTGATGTTGAAACCGGTGCGGTGATCAAGGCTGATGCCTATGGGCTGGGCGCTGGCAAAGTTGGCCCTGCCTTGTTGGCAGCAGGCGTAACCACCTTTTTTGTGGCTCAAGCCGAAGAAGGTGTGATTTTGCGCCAAGCCATTGGAGCAGGGCCGCGGATTTTCAATTTTTCAGGGTTGATGGCGGGGGATGAACAAGCCCTTAGCGAATATCAAGTTATTCCGGTGTTAAATTCAATTGAGCAAATCGAGGCATTTAAGTCCGGCCCTTGCGCCGTGCAATTTGACAGCGGCATGAATCGTTTGGGTATGGAGCCAATGGATGTGGCGCGGATGGCAGTGCAAATCGCAAAATTAAACCCCGAATTGATTATGAGCCATCTGGCCTGCGCTGATGCACCGGAACACAATATGAATATGGCGCAGTTGACAGCGTTTGCTGCCATGATAGACCAATTCCCAACCGGTAAAAAGTCATTTTCAGCAACGGGTGGCATATTGCTTAGCAAGGATTATCACTTTGATCTGACCCGCCCCGGCATTGGGCTTTATGGCGGGCTGCCCTTTGTTGATGCCAAACCGGTTGTCAGGCTTGATCTGCCAGTTATACAGGTTCGCGATGTTTTTGAAGGCGAGCCGGTGGGCTATGGCAATACTTGGACTGCTGGAAAAGCCAGCAAAATTGCCACGGTTTCAGGCGGATATGCGGATGGGATTATCCGGTCTTCAGCGGGGTTTCATTTATATGCAGATGGTATTGCCTGCCCTGTGATCGGGCGGGTTTCGATGGATCTTTTGACCGTTGATGTTAGCGCGCTAAAAACCGTGCCGACCCACCTTTCGCTTTTGAACGATGTGCAAACTGTGGATGTGTTGGCGGAACTTGCTGGCACAATTGGCTATGAAATTCTTACCAGCCTTGGCGGCAGGTATAATCGGGTTTATGTTAATGGCACCTAACATGGGCATTTTATGCAGGTCATTTTGATAATCAACGGGTTTCTAGCCAGCATCGGGCGGTCGGTTCTGGCTTTGCTGGCCAGTATCGGGCGGTTGGTGGTCTTTATGGCTGACAGCATCAGCCATATTTTTCGCCCGCCATTCTATCCGGTTGAATTTTTGCAACAATTATTGCGGATCGGGTATTTTTCCCTGCCGGTTGTTGGCCTGACCACCCTGTTCACCGGCGGGGCGCTGGCGTTGCAAATCTATGCGGGCGGGGCGCGGTTTAATGCGGAAAGCGTAGTGCCATCTATTGTGGCCATTGGCATGGTGCGCGAATTGGGTCCGGTGCTAGCCGGGCTGATGGTTGCGGGGCGTGTTGGGGCCAGCATCGCTGCTGAAATAGGTACGATGCGAGTGACCGAGCAAATCGATGCGCTGACCACATTATCAACCAACCCCATCAAATACCTTGTGGTGCCGCGCATTCTGGCGGCAACATTGGCGATGCCAGTATTGGTGCTGATTGGTGACATAATAGGGGTGATGGGCGGCTATCTGGTGGGGGTATATCGGCTGGATTTCAACTCAGCCGCTTATATCAGCAATTCGGTTGATTTTCTGGAGCGCGGAGACGTGACTTCGGGGTTGATCAAAGCCGCCGTGTTTGGATTTATTGTCGCGGTGATGGGCTGTTATAACGGCTTTCGTTCAGAGCGCGGCGCGCAAGGGGTGGGGCAAGCGACAACCAACGCCGTTGTTTCGGCCTCAATCCTGATATTGGCGTCAAATTATTTGCTGACCGAATTGTTGTTTCCCGCATGATTGAACTTTGTGGCATAACAAAAGCGTTTGGCAAAAATCAAGTGCTGCAGGGGGTTGATTTACTGGTTTCCAAAGGTGAAAGCCTTGTGGTGATTGGCGGCTCCGGCACTGGCAAATCAGTGCTGTTGAAATGCATTCTGGGGATTGTGACAGCCGATAGCGGGGACATTCTGCTGAATGGCACTCCGATGGACCGCGACGCATTTTTGCAAGATTTCGGCATGCTTTTTCAAGGCGGCGCGCTGTTTGACAGCTTGCCCGTCTGGCACAATATTGCGTTTCGCCAGCGACAGGGCAAGGTGCGGCTGACAAAACTTCAGGCGATTGAACTGGCGGTGGAAAAATTGCGCCGTGTCGGGCTTAAACCCGAAACCGCATTTCTGCACCCGGCGGAACTGTCCGGCGGGATGCAAAAACGTGTCGGGCTGGCCCGGGCCATTGCCAGCGACCCTTCGGTAATATTTTTTGATGAGCCAACTACAGGTCTGGACCCGATTATGGCAGGGGTAATCAATGAATTGATCCGCGAGATCGTGGTGGAAATGGGCGCGACATCCATCACCATCACCCATGACATGAGCAGCGTGCGTGCCATTGCTGACACGGTGGCGATGTTGCATGACGGAAAGGTGCGCTGGCAGGGCAAAGCGGCGGACATCGATACATCAAGCGATCCCTATCTGGATCAGTTTATCAATGGGCGCGCTGACGGGCCGATTGAAGGCGTGCGCTAATGCTCAAACTCCTAAACCTCTCCCTACTTATCCTATTCCCTATTGCGTGGTTTGCGCCGATGGCCAATGCGGGCCTGCTGCCATGGTTTGGCCGCACCGATATTAGCGTCATGACCAGCCTGTCCTCCCTTTGGGAAACAGACGTGTTTCTGGCAGCGCTGGTTGCATTTTTTGCGATTATTGCGCCAACCCTAAAAACCCTGATGGTCGGGGCCATTCACATGGGGTGGCTGGGCGCCAATATGCTGGATGCCTTGGGAATTCTGGGCAAACTGGCCATGGCCGATATTTTTCTGATTTCGCTGTTGATTGTTATGGCCAAAGGCATCGGTGTTGGTAAAATCGAAACCGGCTGGGGTATTTACCTGTTTACGTTTTGTGTAATGTTATCGATGCTGGTCACCGAATTAACAAAAAAACGCCTGAAAGAGAGTTAATGGCAAAAACCAAAACCATCTTTACTTGTTCCAACTGTGGCGCAGCCCATAAAAAATGGGCGGGGCAATGTGACAATTGCAAACAATGGAACAGCATTCAGGAAGAAGCAGCGCTGGCCACTGGCCCCGAAGGCAAAACGCTGGGGGTGAGCAAGGGGCGCAAGGTTTCGCTTTCTGATCTATCCGCCACCGATGCACCGCTGCCGCGCATGAAATCTGGTGCTGAAGAACTGGACCGGGTTTTGGGCGGCGGCATGGTTCCGGCCTCGGCGATTTTGGTCGGCGGAGACCCGGGCATAGGCAAATCAACCCTGATGCTGCAACTGGCGGCTGCATTTGCCAATAACGGCCAAAAGGTCATTTATATATCGGGCGAGGAATCGGCAGCACAAGTGCGGATGCGCGCTGTGCGTTTGGGGAAATCCGACGCGCCAGTGCAACTGGCCAATGAAACCAACCTGCGCGATATTATCACCACGCTGGATGCTGAGCGCCCTGCCCTTGCAATCATTGATTCAATTCAAACCATGTGGGCCGATCATGTGGGTTCTGCCCCCGGCTCGGTTGCCCAAGTGCGGGCTTGCGCACATGAACTAACCAGTTTTGCTAAAAAACGTGGCGTGTCGATTGTGCTGGTGGGCCATGTGACCAAAGACGGGCAAATCGCTGGGCCGCGCGTGGTTGAACATATGGTTGACACAGTGCTTTATTTTGAGGGCGAGCGCGGCCATCAGTTTCGGATTTTGCGCGCCGTAAAAAACCGGTTTGGGCCTGCGGATGAAATCGGGGTGTTTGAAATGACCGGGGGCGGCTTGGTTGAGGTTAAAAACCCCTCAGCCCTGTTCCTGTCCGAACGTGACAAACCTGCTTCTGGCGCGGTGGTGTTCGCCGGTATCGAAGGCACCCGCACAGTTTTGGTGGAAATTCAGGCGCTAGTGGCCAAATCATCATTGGGCAGTCCGCGCCGTGCGGTGGTCGGTTGGGATAGCGGGCGGCTGGCAATGATCTTGGCGGTGCTGGAATCGCGCTGCGGCATTTCCTTTGGCAATCTGGATGTTTACCTGAATATCGCCGGGGGCATGCGAATATCGGAACCCGCCGCTGATCTGGCGGTTGCGGCAGCGCTTATTTCGGCGCGGCAAGATATTCCGCTGCCCAGCGATTCGGTCTGTTTTGGCGAAATTAGCCTCTCGGGGGCCTTGCGACCCATCAACCAGCCCGAAAATCGGCTAAAAGAAGCCGAAAAGCTAGGTTTTTCCGGCGCATATGCACCTTCTTTGATGAAGACCGTGGGCGAATCAGGCATAAGCGTGCAAAAGTTCGACAACATTGCCGATTTTATAGAAAATTGTTTTGGCGTGATCGACGATTAGGGGACAAAGAATATGGAAGACTATACAATTATTGACGGGATTGTTGTTGCTATCCTGCTGATCTCAGGCTTTTTGGCATTTTCGCGCGGTATCGTGCGTGAGGTTCTGTCAATTGCCGGATGGGCTGGCGCAGCGGTTATCGCATTTATTTTCGCACCAAGAGGCAAAGACCTTGTTTATGAAATTCCAGTTGTCAGCGGGTTTGTTGGCGATTCCTGCAATATTGCCTTGATTGTTTCTTTTGCGGTGATCTTTGTATTGGCGTTGATTGTTATTTCGCTGTTTACACCGTTGTTGGCTGGCATTGTATCAGGTTCGGCATTAGGGCTGATCGACAAGGGACTGGGCTTTTTGTTTGGCATCGCGCGCGGTTTGCTTTTGGTAATTGTCGGGCTGTTTGTTTATGATCTGCTGACACCTTCTGGTGAGGGTATTGATCTGATTGATGAATCCAAAACCGTTGTTGTTCTGGCAGATTCACAAATCCGTCTGGCTGCTGAGGTTGAAGGCTCTACCGTTCCAGAATGGTTCATCGCCCGTTTTGAAGACCTGACAAGCACCTGTAGCGCCAGCGGCGCGGACCCTGTTTTGGAAAATGCGCCGGTTCTTGACAATACCGTTGTTCCACCTGCGTTAAACTAACAGATCAGGCAATCAATAAGGTGACATGCGTATTCTGCGCGTCTATAAGACGCGCAGACAGTCCTCTGCACGAGCAATCACCATGACCCTGCCCCCGATGCCCGAGTTTTATCAAAACCCGTTTGATGATGATAAGCTAAAAGAAGAATGTGGGGTTTTTGGCATAAACGGCATTGCCGAGGCCGCCAATTTTGTGGCCCTTGGCCTGCATGCATTACAACATCGTGGCCAAGAAGCCGGCGGCATTGTTTCATATGCCCCTGATGCCGGTTTTAACTCCGTGCGCCGGTTTGGCTATGTGCGCGATAATTTTACCAAAGCCAGCCTGATGCAATCTTTGCCCGGTGAATTGGCCATTGGCCATGTGCGCTATTCCACCAGCGGCTCAAAAGGCCCAACCGCCATTCGAGATGTGCAGCCATTATTTGCCGAGCTGTCCATGGGCGGCGTGGCCATTGCCCATAACGGCAATCTGACCAACGCGCTGGCGCTGCGGCGCGAGCTGATCGAACACGGGTCAATTTTCCAAAGCAATTCAGATTCCGAATGCATTGTGCATCTGATGGCACGGTCGTTTCAAAAGAACATTCCTGAACGCCTAAAAGACGCTCTGCGTCGTGTTGAGGGCGCTTTTTCGGTGGTGGCCATGACCCGCACCAAACTGATGGGAGTGCGCGATGCGCTTGGCGTGCGACCCTTGATGTTAGGCAAGTTGGGGGAGGTGTATGTTTTGGCCTCCGAAACCTGCGCCTTTGACATTATCGGTGCTGAATTCATCCGCGAAATCGAACCGGGTGAAATGGTGGTAATTTCTGGCGGCAAGATCGAAAGCTCTTATCCTTTTGCCAAAGCTCCCTCAAGATTTTGTATTTTTGAGCATGTGTATTTCAGCCGCCCCGACAGTATTCTGGGGGGCCGTTCCGTATACGAAACCCGCCGCCGTATTGGTGTTGAACTGGCCCGCGAAGCCCCTGTTGACGCTGATTACGTTTGCCCCATCCCCGATAGCGGCACGCCCGCAGCGATTGGCTATAGTCAGGAAAGCGGTATTCCCTATGCCATGGGGATTATTCGCAATCAGTATATGGGCCGCACATTTATTGAACCCTCGGAACAAATCCGCAATATGGGGGTGCGCTTAAAACTGAATGTGAACCGCGCCCTGATCAAAGGCAAACGGGTGATCTTGGTGGACGATTCCATTGTGCGCGGGACGACTACGCAGAAAATCAAAGACATGTTTATGGATGCAGGCGCGGCAACGGTGCATTTTCGCATTGCTTCGCCGCCCACCCAATGGCCGTGTTTTTATGGCGTGGATACGCCCGAAAAAAGCAAACTTTTGGCCAGCCGCATGACGCCAAAACAAATGTGCAAACATCTGGGCGTGGATTCGCTTGAATTTATTTCGCTGGACGGGCTTTACCGCGCGGTTGGCGATGCGTCGGGGCGCGATAATGCAAGCCCCCAATATTGTGACGCTTGTTTTAGCGGCGAATATCCGGTGCGCCCCACCGATATGCTGGCTGCCGAAAAAATCAGCCTGTCAGGGGAAAGCCAGCCGGTTTTTGAATTTAGCGAAACCGAAACCTAATATCTGGCCATAAAAAAGCCCCGCAAAAGCGAGGCTTTCTTCTATTTGAAAAAATTTAGCCTTTGATGCGTTTTACAATCGCCCAAGCTGCGGGCAGCAACAATGCGGCAAGTGCCAGTTTCATCATATCACCAATTAGAAACGGTGTGATGCCCCAAGTAAATGTCTGTGCCCAGCCATCAGCAAACTGGTTTAGCCAAAGCAGCCCCGGCACATAAATCGCCACATTCGCCGCCAGCAATGCCAGCGCCATTTTCCAGATAGAGCGATCCCAGCCTTTGGTTGCTGCAATACCCAAAATCAGGGTTGCCAGAACAAAACCAGCCAAAAACCCGCCCGTGCCGCCCATAAGATAGGTTAATCCAGCTTTGTCGCCTGAAAATACTGCCAAGCCCAACGCCCCAAGCAACAAATACCCAAGGATGGTTGCCAGCCCCAAACGCGGGCCATAAGCCGCGCCAAGCACCAGCACCGCAAAGGTGCCCATGGTCACCGGAACCGGCGAAGGCGGCACCGGAAATTTGATTTTTGCAGCAGCGGTTAAAATCGCAATGCCTGCAATCACCAATACAATTTGGCGCAGTAATGAGCCGGAGCGCCAAACCGCATCCGAAAGAGTCATATAATTGTTCATATCAGTCCCCTTAGGTTTCATTTAGGTGTTAATCGCCTTTTTGAACGGAAGTGTTGCAATATTCAAGCAATCATATTGCACTGCGTCATATTTTTGCGTTGAAAAAACCTGTCGGATGCGCCAAACCGCCCCAATGACAGATAAAACCAAAACCGCGCTGGTGACCGGCGCTTCGCGCGGGCTTGGCTATGCCACAGCCCTGAAGCTTTCCGAGGCCGGATACCACATTATTGCCGTTGCCCGCACTTTGGGCGGGCTGGAAGAACTGGCGGATGTGATTGAGGGCAACGATAAAACCATCACCGTGGCAGCAATGGATGTTACCCATGAGCAAAACCTGCAACAGCTTTGCCTGTCGATTTTTGAGCGCTGGGGCCATCTTGACCTATTGGTGCATTGCGCCAGCCATGCGCCGTTGCTGACACCAGCCACCCAAGTAACCGCCAAGGATTTTGACACTACGTTTAATACCAATGCCCGCGCCACCAGCCGCATTATTGCTTTAACTGAACCGCTATTGCGGGTAGCGCCAAACGGCAAAGCGGTGTTCATCAATGACCCACGCGCAGGTGGGCAATTCTTTGGCGCTTATGCCGCCTCAAAAGCTGCGGCAAATTCATTGGTGGAAAGCTGGATCAAGGAAACCAAAACCTTAAAGCCGGATGTTTCCCTGTTCACCCCGAACCCGATGCCCACCGCCACCCGCGCTCGTTTTTTTCCCGGTGAGGATAAAACAGGGTTATCTTCGCCAATGGCCGAAGCCGAACGGCTTATCGCTTCTATTTCGTAAAAATATCCTAGGGAGAATTGGCGCAAGCCAATGGGGGATAAAATCCCCCTAGTGAATCCGCCGCTTGGCAGCTTTTGCCGCATAAGGATTATCCCCGCCCCGCAAAAACAGCCTAATCGGCGTGCCGGGCATATCAAACGCCTCGCGCAACCCATTCACCAAAAACCGCCGATAACTTTCCGGCACTTTGTCAGGCACAGAGGTAAACACAACAAATGTCGGCGGGCGGGTTTTTACCTGGGTCATATAACGCATCTTTATGCGCCGCCCCGAGGGTGCGGGCGGCGGGTGTTGTTCAAGCTGCACCTTTAACCACCGGTTCAGGCGGGCAGTTGAAATACGCGTATTCCAGACCTCGTGCGCCATGGTGATCGCAGTATAAAGTCGGTCAATGCCTTTGCCGGTCAGGGCCGAAACCATCACCATCGGCGCGCCGCGCAATTGTGGCAGTAACCGGCCAAATCTTTCACGCAAGTCTTTTAATTTGATCTGCTTTTCGGTTTCCAGATCCCATTTATTGACCGCCAGCACCACAGCCCTGCCCTCGCGTTCAGCCAAGTCAGCGATGCGCAAATCCTGTTGCTCAAACGGCACTTGCACATCCAGCAATACCACCACCACTTCGGCAAATTTCACAGCGCGCAAACCATCCCATACCGAAAGCTTTTCCAGCTTTTCCTGCACTTTGGCTTTTTTACGCATTCCGGCTGTGTCAAAAATGCGGAAATCACGGCCTTCCCAGTTGGTATTTACCGAAATGGAATCGCGGGTGATGCCTGCCTCTGGCCCAGTTAACAGCCGTTCTTCACCGAGTATCTGGTTAACCAGGGTAGATTTACCCGAATTGGGGCGGCCCACTACAGCGATCTGCAAAGGCCTACTATCGGGGATAGCTGCCGCAAAACCTTCTTCGTCAACCTCGTCAGAAATATCGATATTGGTTTCGGGTTCAAAACTTTTATCTTCAAAAGAATCCGCAATGGGCATTAGAATTTGATACAGGTCTTCCATGCCTTCGCCATGTTCGGCAGAAATTTGCAATGGCTCACCCAAGCCCAGCGTATAAGCCTCATAAAAGCCTGCTTCGCCAGCTTTGCCTTCGGCTTTGTTGGCGGCAACAATTACGCGGTCAGCACGTTTGCGCAGGATGTCAGCAAACACCTGATCATCGGGGGTTACACCATCGCGCGCGTCAATCATAAACAGACAAACGTCTGCCATATCCACTGCGCGTTCAGACAAGGCACGCATCCGCCCTTGCAAGCTTTCATCGGTGGCTTGTTCCAGCCCTGCGGTATCAATCACGGTAAAGCGCAGATCACCAAGCCGGGCCTCGCCTTCGCGCAAATCACGGGTAACCCCGGGCTGGTCATCAACCAAAGCCAGCTTTTTGCCAACCAGACGGTTAAACAACGTAGATTTACCAACATTCGGGCGACCGACTATGGCCAGAGTAAATGACATGGGGTTTGCCTTTGAAAACAGGATCAGGGGCCAATGGCCCCAAGCTGCGCTTACTATAGGGTAAAAACCCTATTGAAAAGCGTGAAGTTGGCCGTTTTGTGATTGGATATACATCACCCCACCCGCGACCACAGGGCCAGAGGCTGCCCCGCCCGGAATAGTTGTCGAATAAGTCGCCGCGCCGCTGGCTGGGTCAAAAGCCCGCAATTGCCCGTCACTGCCTGCAACAAACACTTGTCCGCCCACTACAACCGGCCCGTGATGCACGATGAATCCCCTGCGCTTGTTTGCATTAGCGTATTCAGGCAATTGAACCGCCCAGAGAACTGCGCCAGTGGTGGCATTGATGCGCATTAATCTGGCACGATCCGTAACAATAAACAGAGATCCGCCAATTGCGGCACCCGCGCTTAATGACCCTTCGGCCACGGTCCAGTTTTGGGCACCATTGCCAATACTAAGCGAAACCGTCTGGCCACCTTGATTGGCAAGATATATCCGGCCTCCGGCAATGACCGGATCACTGGTGATTTCGCCAATAATGCCACGCGTGGTTGAAAGGCGGGTGGTGTTCACGTCGGCTTGCCAACGGCCTGTGCCATTGGTCGCCACGCCAATAACCCGGCCCGAGCTAAACGGAAACACAACCAAAGTGCCGTTAACCGCAGGGCTGGCACCGCCAAGGATTGTGGCGCTGCTGGATTGTGGGCCTGGAATGCTCCAGAGCAATTCGCCCGTGCTTGCGCTTAATGCTTGGGCAACGTCATCCCGCGTTACAAAAAATACCCGTCCGTCTGCAACCGTTGGCGCAGAACGGATCGGAGCATCAAATTCAAAGCGCCATTGAACAGCACCGTTGCCAGCAGAAAGAGCCAGCATTTCACCAAAACCAGTGCCGACAAACAACCGGTCGTTTTCAAATGCAATGCCGCCGCCAAACCCCTCAACACCTGCATTGTCAAGCAAAGGTAATAATTCAGCCGACCAGATCAAAGCGCCATCACTGGCGGAATTTGCCCGCACCACACTGGCAGCATCCAGCGTATAAACCACGCCCGCCGCAACAACCGGTTCTGACGTTATGCGAGAGCGATCGGAATTGCCGCGCCCTACATTAACGCTCCAACGCAGGTTGGGCGTTGGGGATAATGCAAGATGCGGTATTGAATTACTGGCTGAAAAAGATTTTTGCGGCCAATTCGCATTGTTGATTGCAGTGCCAAGATTGATGGCGGCTGCCACATTTTGCACAATCACCGTTTCTTGGGGCCGGATAGAACTGCGCTCTCCGGGCAGGATTGTATTATTGGCGCCGCAGGCAGACAAAGCCGCCAATGCTATAAACATCCAACCGAATTTGTGCAGCTTTTTCTTACTTGAAACAATACTCATGAACCCGCCTCTTAAAAATTAACCGTTGCTGGTTGTTTCCAACGTGCCACCTAGGCTTATTGTTAACTGTTGCGCACGATTTCTCAAGCCCTGAGACAGGGATTCGTCAGCCAGAATGCGGGCCAGATCATCAAGCGCGGCATCGGTGTTTCCGTCACGAATGCTTTGCAATGCCCGTTGCTCAATGCCAAGCAACCGATAGGCGCTGGTTTCTTGAACTAGGGAATTAATAATATCGTTTCGTTCGGCTGCATCCATATTGGCGCCGTTCAGCATGATAATTTTTAGCCATGCTAGTTCTGTATAAGCAGCCGATAAATCACGGTCAGCGGTGATTTCTTCCAACGCGCCAACCGCGCCTTCGATATTCCCCGCAGCAGCTAAGCTTGAAGAAAGCTGAAACCGAGCAACAACCGAAGCAGATGTGTCTTGGCTGGCAATCGCTTGCAGCGCATCAGGATCATTGGCAAGAGCGGCGGCCTGCAACATGTCACCGGTAGCACGCGCCTGCTTTTCTTTACTGCTTTTGCTGACTTCGTTATAGACGGTTCCACCCACAATCGCGACAACAACCAGAACAAGCACCCATAGATATTTCTTGAAAGTCTTGAATAGCCGGTCGCGACGCACCTCTTCGGTGACCTCGGATATAAAGGAATCAGATTCGCTCACTTAACTTCTCCATTGGTTATCGGCGCGGACTGTATCGGGTTGGCAATGGGGATGCAAAGGTAAAGGCAAATTGTTGGGGAATTACGCCGGTTGATGTTATGCTTATGCGATCAAACTGATTCACCAATGGCATCTTGTTGTTACTTGCCCAAATGCTTAGTTAGTCTCGCAATCTGATAAGGTTTTTTCAAAACGCTGAATTCGGGAGCGCTTTATGCGAATAGTCCAAATTTTAACTGCCCTGCTGGTTGCGATGTTTATCTATGTCATCGTCATGGAGCGCGAAGCATTGTTGGCATTTGCCGGTGTATCGCCGGAAATATCTGAAACTGACAACGTTGAAATAATTGCAGAATCCAACCCTGCTGTCTCGGTTGTGGCGCTGCATTCCGTGGCCCAGCCTGTTCAGTCAGGGTTGTTGCTGCGTGGCCAGACCGAGGCCGCAAGGCGGGTCGATATGCGCTCTGAAACATCGGGTCGCGTGGTTTCGGAACCCCTGCGTCGCGGCGTCAATGTTGTGGCCGGACAGGTGCTTTGTGAACTAGATGCAGGCACGTTGCAATCCCAACTGGCTGAGGCCAAAGCCCGCCAGACCGAGGCCGAATCCAATGCCAATGTTGCAACCCAACTGGCGGAACGTGGCTTTGGTGCCGAAAATAGCGCTATTTCCGCCACAGCGGGCCTCGAAGCGGCCAAAGCGCGGGTCTTAAGCGTCGAACGTATGATGGACCAACTGGTTATCCATGCGCCCTTTGCCGGCATTCTTGAATCCGACACCACCGAAATTGGCAGCTTACTGCAACCGGGCGGTTTGTGCGCTACGGTTATTGCGCTCGATACAATCAAACTGGTTGGCTATGTCCCTGAGCTTGATGTGATTGCACTGGAAGTTGGCCAACGGGCTGGCGCGCGGCTGATTTCGGGGCGTCAGGTTGTCGGGCAGGTTACCTTTATTTCCCGCTCAGCTGATCCGCTAACCCGAACTTTCCGGCTGGAAGTTACGGTTGATAACCAAGACCAAAGCATCAGCGACGGACAAACCGCCGAGATTGTCATCGAGACCTCTGGCGAGATTGCCCATCTTTTGCCCCAGCATGTTTTGACGCTGGATAATAACGGCAATCTTGGCGTGCGCACCGCCGTAGACGGCATTGCTAAATTTGTGCCGGTTAAAATCATCCGCGATGCGCTGGATGGTTTCTGGTTATCAGGCCTGCCTGATACGGTTGATGTGATTGTGGTAGGGCAGGAATATGTCACAGACGGGCGCGCCATAACCGTAACCATGCAGGATCAAAACTAATGGTTGGCATTGTTGACTGGGCCTTGGGCCGCGCCAGAATGATTTTGGCGTTTATTGCCATGTCGATCATTGCTGGCGGGTTTTCCTATGCCAATCTGCCTAAAGAAGGCGCGCCGGATATTGATATTCCGGTGTTGTTTGTTTCAGCCGTTTTTCCCGGCATATCGGCCGAGGATTCCGAACGGTTGCTGGTCAAACCCTTGGAAAACAAACTGGGCGGCGCCACAGGGCTGGAGACCATGTCTTCAACCGCTGCTGAGGGTTTTGGTGGCATTGCCCTTGAATTCGGGTTCGATTGGGACCGCGAAGCCACCTTGGCTGATGTGCGTGACAAGGTTTCCCAAGCCGAAAGTTCGTTGCCAGATGGTGTAAGTTCAATCACCATCAACGAGATCAATTTCTCCGAATTCCCGATTATCATTCTGGCCCTATCGGGGGCAGTGCCCGAGCGCACCCTGCTTCAGGTTGCTAAAGACCTGCAATCAGAAATTGAGAGCATGGGCGAGGTGCTGGAGGTCGGCATTGCTGGACAGCGCGACGAGATGCTCGAAGTGCTTATCGACCCGTTAAAGTTAGAGGCGTATAATGTAACCGCCGGAGAGCTGATTAGCGCGGTTAACAATAATAACCGCCTGATCGCGGCGGGCGAGGTGCAGGTTGGCACTGGCGCATATGCGATTAAAATTCCGTCAGCATTTGACGACCCACAAGATGTGTATGACCTGCCGGTAAAACGCAACGGCGATCGCATGATCACCATTGGCGATATCGCCGATATTCGCCTGACATTCGAGGACCGCCAAGGCACAGCACGTTTTAACGGTGAAGACACCGTGGCCTTGCAGGTGGTAAAACGTAAAGGTGCCAACCTGATTGATACAGTGGCTTTGGTGCGCGAGGTGGTCGCCGCCCATATCGAGGAATGGCCGGAGGAATTGAAGCAGGCAGTCAATGTCGATTTCAGCCTCGACAGTTCCTCTGAAGTGCGCGGCATGGTTGACCAGCTTTTGGCCTCGGTATTAACCGCAATTGCGCTGGTGATGATTGTGGTGCTGGCAGCACTTGGCATCCGGTCCAGCCTGTTGGTTGGTTTTGCCATTCCGACGTCGTTTTTGCTGACATTTGCTATTTTGTCAGTGATGGGCATTCCGATTTCAAATATTGTGATGTTCGGGCTTATTTTGGCGGTGGGCATGCTGGTGGATGGCGCAATTGTAGTAGTGGAATACGCTGATAAAAAGGTGCAACAAGGCGTTGGCCCGATGCGCGCTTATGGCATGGCCGCCAAGCGCATGTTCTGGCCGATTGTGTCGTCAACCGCCACCACGCTTTGCGCATTTTTACCGTTTTTGTTCTGGCCGGGCATTGCTGGTCAGTTCATGAGCAAACTGCCGGTGACCATTATTATTGTTCTTAGCGCATCCTTGCTGGTAGCGCTGGTTTACCTGCCGGTTGTCGGCGGGGTTGCGGGCCGGATTTCCCGGACCATGCAAGATATTTCTGACACATTGCGCCAAAAACTACATATTTTGTTACGGCTTTTGTTTAGCATTGCCGCCGCCGCCGCCGCATTTTTTGGAATGGTTACAGCCTTGGGGCAAAACCTTTTGCTTGGCAGCGCTGCGTTTGTTGTGGCAGCGATGATCTTGTCGATTTTTGTTGGCAGCCTTAAAAAAATCTCCCGTCAAAAAGTTGAGGTCGCCGGATACAAACGCAGCCCGTTTGGCCGGTTCATCAATTTCATTTCCGGCAATCCGTTTATGCCGATCATTACTTTGGTGATTGTTGGCTTGTTTGTTTCGACAGTCTTTAACCTCTACGGAAAATACGGCAACGGCTTTGAATTTTTTGTTGAAACCGAACCCGAACGCGCTGTGGCTTATGTGCGGGCACGCGGTAATCTTTCGCTTGAGGAAAAAGACCGGCTGGTGGTGCTGGCCGAGGAAGCCATCACAGATGTTGACGGCGTGGCGTATGTTTTTGCTTTTGCTGGATCGGGGGGGCTAAACACCGATACTGGCGGTGCCGTGAAACCAAATGATACCATTGGCGAAATCCAGATCGAACTGGCCCCTTATGATGAACGCATCCGCGGCAAGTTTATTATCGCAGAAATCGATGCCCGGCTTGCTGCAATTCCCGGTGTGCAAGCTCAGATTGTTGAGCAATCCCTTGGGCCAGCCAGCGGTGCTGCTGTATTTTTGCGGGTCAAAGGCTCCAACTGGGAAGACCTGTTATCAGCCATCGAGTATATCCGCACCTATTTGGAAACCGACCCCGACCTAAAAAATCTGGAAGACACCCGCCCGTTGCCCGGCATTGACTGGCAGTTGGACGTGGATGTGGAACAGGCGGGCCGGTTTGGCACCGATGTGGCCAGCATTGGCGGCATGGTGCAACTGGTCACGCGGGGGTTGACGCTGGGCACAATGCGAACCGATTCTTCTGATGAAGAAATCGACATCCGCGTGCGCTTTCCAGAAGAAGACCGATTACTTTCAACGCTTGATACTTTGCGGGTGCGCACCGCACAGGCATTGGTGCCTTTGTCAAATTTTGTCACCCGCTCGCCTGTGCCCAAACTAGGCGAAATCAACCGCATTGATCAGGAACGGTATTTCAACATCACCGCTGGCGTGAATGAAGGCGTGAACGCTAATGAAAAAATTACCGACCTGACCGAGTGGCTGGAAAACGAGGCTGACTTACCCCGAAATATCGAATGGGAATTTACCGGTGACACCGAAGAACAGGCTGAAACCGCCGCGTTTCTGGCGGTTGGATTTATGGGGGCGCTGGGGCTGATGTTTGTGATTTTGCTGGCGCAGTTCAATTCGTTTTATCACTCGGTTCTGGTGCTGGTCGCAGTTGTGCTATCCACCACCGGCGTGTTGATCGGCATGATGGTTATGGGCCAGCCGTTCAGCTTTATCATGACCGGCACCGGCATTGTCGCCTTGGCGGGGATTGTGGTGAACAATAACATTGTTCTTATTGATACCTATCAGGAATATTCTAAATTCCTGCCCAAACTTGAGGCCATCACCCGCACCGCAGAGGCGCGGATCAGGCCGGTTTTGCTAACCACCATCACCACTATGGCGGGGCTTGCCCCGATGATGTTGGGCCTGTCTATTGATTTTATCAATGGCGGCTATACCATTGATGCGCCCACCGCGTTGTGGTGGAAACAGCTGGCAACTGCGGTGGTGTTTGGCCTTGGTCTGGCGACGGTTCTGACATTGGTTGTAACCCCTGCCCTGCTATCCTTGCCGATCTGGATTTCCAGCGGCGCTTACGGCTTTATGGGTGGCTTGCGCAGCATTTTTGGCGGCAAAAGCGGCCTTACACGCGCCGATCGGAAACTGGCAAAATCCGCGCGTAAATCCAGCCCAGAAGATGTGGTCTGGGATTAAGCCAAAGCCGAGCGCAGCGAGGCCACCGCCGAATTGTTGACGGGGTATTTGCGAAAAGCAAATAACATGACAACAAGAGGCAGCGCTCCCGCCCTTCGGTTGGGCATGGGTGAGCTGCGCTCTGCTTAACTTGCTATTTCGGTGCGCGCCGTTCATCCATCCGGTCGCGAAACCGCATCGCCCAATAGGTCAGTTGCACAGCAATACGTCCGAACACCCCCCCCGCCCAAACCGGCTTATAGGCTGCGAATTTCCTATAGGCTTGATCCTGCTCAGCAATCGCCGCCGCGATTAAGCAGCCAGCCATGGCTGTGGTGTTCAACCCATGCCCGCCAAACGCGGTGGCCATCCACAGATTTTTTTCAACCTGCCCGATCAGTGGCATTTTATGGCGGGTATTGCCCATCAGGCCTGCCCATTGATGGGTTAGATCAATTTTGCCAAGCTGCGGAAAGACCGACAAAACATCACCTTGCAGCATTTTAGCCAATTTTAGCGGCTTGCTGGTGCGGGTTGTAATACGCCCGCCCCATATCAGACGATCATTTTTTAGGCGTCGGTAATAGTCGCCAGAACGGCGGGTGTCTGAAATCGCCGAATTGGTTTTGATGGCTGTATCAAGCTGCGCTGGCATCGGTTTAGTGGCCATCACATATGTGGCAATGGGCAGCATGGCACGGGACAGTTTAGGGCAAAGGTCAAAATCATAAGCGCTGGTGCATAACACAACGTCTTTGGCGCTGATCTGCCCCAAAGCACATTTGACCTGCCAAAGCCCAGCTTGTTTGGTCAGACTTACGGCTTTTGTGTCTTCAAATATCTGCCCGCCAAGACGGTCGATTTCCTTTGCAAGGCCAAGCACATAACGCAATGGCTGGATATGAAACCCGTCAGGGGTAAAAACAGTGTGATGGTATTTTTCAGTGTCCAGAACCTTGCGAGTTTCCGCATGATTATGAAACACAACGCCAGTATCTTCGGGGGAATTGGCCGCGCTGACCTGCGCTTTTGCCGCTGCCGCGTTGCCATGGCGCACCGCGCTATACCGCCCGACGCCCTCCAACGCGCCCTCGATGTTCAAATCGGTAATTTGCCGGCGAATATAATCCGCCCCTTGTCGGGAAAGATCATGCAGCTTGGCAGCTTTTTCAGGGCCAATTTTTTTGATGATATTCTCACCGCTTTCGGCAAACCCGACCAGCACCGAGCCGCCATTGCGCCCAGAAGCACCCCAGCCCACACGGTGCGCTTCCAGCACCACAACCGATAGACCTTTGCGCAGCAATTCCAACGCTGTGGTCAGGCCCGCAAGACCTGCACCAACCACGCAAACATCCACCGTCAAATCGCGCTCCAGCTTTGGCTTTTGCGGTATGTCACCGATTTCAGCGGCGTAATAAGTATCGGGGTAGTTCATTGCGGCTTCCTTACCTGAACGGGCAACCATGTTGTATTTTTCTAATCCAGTTCCGCAAGCGTGGCTGAATATTCCATATCGGCCTGCTGGCGCTTCCACATGCTGGCATAGCGGCCATCCTTGGCCAGTAATTCCTCATGGGTGCCTTCCTCGGTGACATGGCCTTTTTCCAGCACCACAATCCGGTCGGCATGAACCACGGTGGAAAGTCGATGCGCAATGGTAATCACGCTACGGCCCTGCCCCATTTCTTTCAGGCTTTCCAGAATGCCCTGCTCGGTTTCGCTGTCCAGCGCTGAGGTTGCCTCGTCCAGCAACAGGATCGGCGGGTTTTTTAACAGCGTGCGGGCAATGCCGACCCGTTGTTTTTCACCGCCTGACAGCTTCAGGCCGCGCTCACCCACTTGGGTGTCAAACCCGTCAGGCAATTGCATGATGAAATCATAGATTTGCGCGGCTTTGGTGGCCTCAATCATTTCATCATAGCTGGCATCGGGGCGGCCATACGCAATGTTATAGCCGACTGTATCGTTAAACAGCACTGTGTCTTGCGGCACCACGCCAATTTGCGCTCGCAGCGAGCTTTGGGTGATGTCGCGCACATCCTGCCCATCAATTTTCAGGCTGCCATTGGCCACGTCATAAAACCGGAACAACAGCCGCCCGATGGTTGATTTGCCCGAACCGGATGGCCCAACCACTGCAATGGTCTGCCCTGCGCCAACTTTGAGGTTAAGGTTGTGCAAAATTGTCCGATTGCTTTCATAGGAAAAATCAACCCCTTCAAACACCACTTCGCCACCTTTAACTTTTAGGGATATGGCGTCAGGTTTGTCCTGAATTTCGGCCTCTTGGCTAAGCAAGCCAAACATTTCGCCCATATCCACCAAAGCTTGGCGAATTTCACGATAAACCGTGCCCAGAAAGTTCAGCGGCATGACAAGCTGGATCATATAGGTGTTAACGCCAACAAATTCGCCGACGGTCAAGGTGCCTTCTTGCACACCGCGTGCTGCCATGAACATCACAATCACCAAGCCAGTGGTGATCAGAAATGACTGGCCAAAATTAAGGAAAGCTAAGGTATAATTGGTTTGTATCGCGGCTTTTTCATAAGACTGCATCGACACGTCATAACGATCTGATTCGCGTTGCTCAGCGCTAAAATATTTAACGGTCTCAAAATTTAACAAGCTGTCGATGGCTTTTTGGTTGGCATCGGTATCAGCCTTGTTCATTTTACGCCGGATCGCCACCCGCCATTCGGTGACCCGAAACGTAAAAATCACATAGAAAAATATGGTGACCGCAACCACAGCCAAATACCAGACATCAAAAATAATAACAAAAATGATGCCGATAAAAATCAGCTCAAGGATAAGCGGCCCGATCGAAAACAGCATGAAGCGCAGCAGAAATTCAACGCCTTTGACGCCACGTTCCACGATCCGCGACAGACCGCCGGTTTTGCGTTGCAAATGATACCGCAAAGACAATGCATGGATATGTTGGAAAGTTTCCAGCGCCAATCGTCGTAAGGCACGCTGACCGACCTTGGCAAATATTGCATCGCGCAACTGGTTAAAGCCAACCCCCAGCAAGCGCATCACGCCGTAGCTGATCACCAACCCCCCAGCGGCCAGCCCAAACAAAGTGCTGATATCCTGATTTTCAGGATTAGGTGCGAGATAATCAACAGCAGCGATAAAAAAGAACGGCGTAAGCGCGGTGGCAACTTTGGCAAGCACTAACGCTATCATCGACAAAACCACTCGAATTTGAATGGGCCGGTTGCCTTTGGGCCACAAATACGGAAGCACCCGCTGAATGGTTTTCCAGCCAGAATGCGCCTCTTCTTGGTTTTCGGAATCGTTGCTCATCTGGCACCCTTGAAGTCACTGAGGTTTCAAATAAGCATAATGTTCCAAGATCACCAGTGCAGCATCGCGAATAATTATTCCTGCGTTTTGGGAATACTAAAAACCTGCCCGGGATAAATCAGGTCAGGGTCTCGGATCGCATCACGGTTGGCAGCAAATATCTGGGTATAAAAATCACCGTTGCCGTAAGCCTGCGTTGCCATCAACCACAAAGTATTCCCGGGCTGCACTATTATTTTTGCGCCTTGGGCAAATTCATTCAAGGCTAATGCCGCGGGGAATTCGCGTTGAAATGGCGATTCAACGCGGCTGGCAACCGAGCCATCGGCCATTATTTCATCAACCCGTAAAACGTAACGGCCCGCTACCAGATCAGTTAGAGATGCCCCCCAAGAGCCGCTTTCGGTGATGGTTGACCCGGCAATCAGGTTGTCATCCGCATATATTCTTGCCATGCGGTTCGGGGTTCCGCGCCCTGCCAAAATAACCACGCCGGCATCATTATAACTGATGCTATCAAGGCTGATGGTGTCCGGCACAGACAGGCCCGACGGCTGAATGATCTGAAGCGAATCTTGTGTGGCCAAAACCACCACCGGCGCGGCATTTGGGGTTTGAGGCAATACCGGCAAAATAATGACCTGCGCTTGCGATACAATGCCTTCGGTTTGATTAACCCCCGGCGCCAGTTCGATGGCTTCGGGTTGGGCAACCGGTGTCGCCAAAAAGGCGACAAATTCCCCGGCGGCGTTGCTGGTTGTCTTTGCAACAATTTCACCGCCAGAAATAATGTTTACCTGGGCGTTGGGTGCAGCCTGACCGGCAACCAGTGTTGACCCAGATGCGTCAACACGCACAATGTCAAAGCTGGCAATGACCTGTTCGGGGTTAGGTGCCGTATCGGGCTGGGCGATGGTTTGCAAAGTCAAAGTTGTCGCGCTGAACACAACCGGATTCGAATTTCCGGCTTGCAAACCAACATTGATGTCTGGTTGTGGTGCCGTTGAAGGCAGGTTCGGCACAAGCGAAATTTCAGGCGATGGGCCGGTCGCGATTTGCGGTTCCTCTGTGATTTCTGGGGCGACCATGGGCGCAACCGGCGTTTGACTGGCTTGCTCCGAGCCTTCGGGTTCCTGAATCTCAGGCTCAGTATTGATGATTTCTTGAGGTTCCGGCGCAATGGGCGTGGCCACAACAATTTCTGGCAGCGAGGTTTGTTCCGGTGTGGCTGGTTCGGTTTGGGTTGGTTGTGGAACCGCAACTGATTCTGTTTCGATTGTGGTCTCGGGCTTAGGTTCTTGGGCCAATTGGATTTCAGGAGCTGCCGTGACAGGCGCTTCAACTGAGATCTCCTCAGGCGATGGTTCTTCCGGCGTTTCTACAACGGGCGGGCTGGCTGGAACCGTTGCGGCTGGTGGCTCGGTTGGCGTTTCGACAACGGCTGGGCTAACTGGCGCTGGTTCTGAAGGTTCAGCCGCAGGGGTTGGCGTTTCAATGTTTTCAGCCTCATCCTGGACGGGTGTTGCAATTAGTGCAACGACTGATTCGGCTGGCGCTGCAACCGGAGTGTCTTGCACAACGTCAACCGGCGCTGATGCAATGACGGTATCATCCAAAGGGTTCGTTTCCGATGACCCTAAAAAATAAAAATATGCACCAAGCCCAATTGCAGCAACCGCCGGCAACCAAAATTTAATTCCGCTCAACTTTTTCATTTTGAAAACCTGCCTTGCATTTTTTTTCGCCTCTGGTGTCTAAAAAACCTTTGGATTATCGTAACCAAAAATCCGGTTTTGGCAAATAACAATCAGGAGCCTCATCAATGGCCCAAAAAATCCCCTATTCCGTATGTGTCTTTTGTGGTTCGCGCAACGGCAAAAACCCCGTTTTTTTGGCTACCGCGACCGAGCTTGGCGCTGAATTGGCAAAAAAACGAATGCGGCTGGTCTATGGCGCGGGGGATATTGGTTTGATGGGCGCGATGGCCAGCGCTGCCCAAAACGGCGGTGCGGAAACATTTGGTGTCATTCCTGCGCATCTTATGGCCCAAGAAGTTGGCAAAAAAGACCTAACATCTTTGGTGATTACCGAAAATATGCACGAACGCAAAAAGGTCATGTTTATGAATGCAGACGCAATTGTCACCTTGCCGGGCGGCGCTGGTTCGCTGGATGAGTTTTTTGAAATTCTGACATGGCGACAGCTTGGCCTGCATGAAAAGCCAGTCTATCTGCTAAATATAAACGGATATTGGCAGCCGCTAATTGACCTGATTGAAAATATTATAGAACAAGGTTTTGCGGCACCCGAGTTCACAAACCATTTTGAAATAATCGAATCCGTGGCCGAATTGATTGAAAGGCTGGTTTTGGCCTCAGGGTCAAATCTGAAAGGCTAGGTAAATCGCTGATTTTTCGCCTTTTTATTGACATAAAAAACCTTTATAGGCATATTTTTAACGATATGGCCTAAGGCGAGCCATCTACTGTCTAGAATGCGATAGCTGGACACGTCCTTTGGGGGGATAAAATGAATAAGCCAAATTTATTAACCTTGCTCTGCACTGCGCTGATTGCGATAGGACCATTGGCTATAAATGCCCAATCTGTAAGTTTAGAATCTTTGGATGGCACCATTTCGATCACTGGCGAATTAACCAGTTTTGACAGTGAGAATTACGTCATCGAGACCAATATCGGCAATATGACCATTCCCGTAGCACAAGTGAATTGTATTGGCGTTGCATGCCCTGAGATCACGCCCGCTTTTGCTGAATTTACCATTTCCGGCGCGCCCAGCCTTGGGCTGACGCTGTTGCCGGATTTGCTTGACGGTTTCGGCCGTTCACTGGCGCTGGATGTCACCCATTTAACCGAGGCAGATGGCAGCCCCAAAGTTTTGTTTACAGATTTTAACGGTGTTGACGTGGCCGAAATTTCGTTTTTGATGAACGGTTCCACCAATGGTATCAGTGATCTGGTTAATGGTCAGGCAAGCATGGCTTTGACCTCGCGCGCCATGCGCCAAGAAGAAGCTTCCAGTTTTGCCGCCGCCGGATTAGGCAACATCACTGCAGCTGGCGTCGAAAATATTCTGGCGCTGGATGGGCTGATTATTGTTACTTCTGAGCAAAACCGGGTGCATATCATTAACGATGATATGATTGCCAAAGTATTTTCCGGCGAGGTGACCAATTGGTCTGAACTCGGCGGCGATGATGCACAAATTAATCTTTACGTGCGGCCCGAAAATTCGGACACCGGTTCGATCCTTTCTCAACTTGTATTGCAACCAGCCGGGGTCAGTCTTGCCCAAAGCTTTATAGAACTGGCCAGCGATAGCGCAGTTTCTGATGCGGTGTCCTCAGATCCTTACGGCATTGGTTTTACAACATTCTCGAACGAGCGTTCGGCGCGCTCCATGGCTATTTTGGGCGTTTGCGGTATCCAGTCTCCCGCAACAAACTTTACCATAAAAACCGGAGAATACCCCTTTGCACGCCGCATGTATCTTTATCGTCTGGTTGATAACCTTCCGGTTTTGGCCAATAACTTCATTGATTATCTAAATACAGACGAAGCCCAGAAAATCGTTTCATTTTCAGGATTTGTTGGTCAGGGCACAACCCAGGAACCTGTAAACAACCAGGGTTTACGTTTTCTGGCTGCGGTTTTACCAACCGACGCTGAATCAAGCCTGCCCGAAATTCAAAATATGATGACCGAGCTTAGCACCGCAAGAAGGCTGACCATCACCTATCGGTTTGGTCAGGATAATGCACAGCTCGACAGCCGTTCACAATCAGACATCCTTCGCCTTGCCCGCAGCATCGAAGAAGGACTGATTAGTGCCAATGAAATTATGTTGATCGGCTTCACGGATTCAACCGGTCTTGGCGAAGTGAATACAAGTCAAAGTTTGATCAGGGCAGAGCAAGTTCGCGATGCATTGCTTGCCGAACTTGCCCCCAGCAGTTTTGACCTCGCAAATATCAGAGCGCTTGGCTTTGGCGAGATATCACCGCTAAACTGCAACGAGACTGTGACCGGCCGCCAGATCAATCAGCGTGTTGAAGTATGGACCCGCTGACCTAACTTGATTTGCCATTAGTATTATCGGCTGACAAAAAAATCCCGCCAGCGTTTTGATTGCCCGAGGCAAAAAATACTGGCGGGGATGGTAAATGATTTAGCTGTTGGAAAGCCGTTCGGCGACATTTTCCCAATTCACAAGATTGTCGAGGAAATTGGTCAAATATACCGGACGTTTGTTGCGAAAATCGATGTAATAAGAATGCTCCCACACATCGCAGCCCAGCAAAGCTGTCTGGCCAAAACAAAGCGGGTTAACGCCATTTTCGGTTTTGGTGACTTTTAAAGCGCCATCGGTATCAACTACCAGCCAACACCAACCGGAACCAAACTGGCCAGCGCCCGCTGCTCCGAATTCGGTTTTGAAACTGGCAACGGAGCCAAAGGCATCATTGATCCGGCTTTCAAGCTCGCTTGGCATAGCGCGACCATTCGGCCCCATCATTTCCCAGAACTGTGCGTGGTTCCAGTGTTGACTGGCATTGTTAAAGATGCCGTTCTGGGCAACCGAACCAGCAACGTAAGTGCCGGTCACGATATCCTCAAGCGATTTGCCTTCCCATTCAGTGCCGGCAATCAATTTATTGCCATTGGTCACATAGGCGTTGTGGTGCAGGTCATGGTGGAATTCCATGGTTTCAGCGGACATGCCACCGGCTGCCAATGCGTCATGGGCATAGGGTAGGTCTGGAAGTTCAAAAGCCATTGATGCGGCCCCCTCATTTATGAAATTTGCGCGTGGGTATTCACGCTTATGGGCAACATACGCCTAAATGCGAACCGACAAAAGGGCCAAAATGGTGCAACTTTGCCAAAGGCAATATCTGGCTGCTTAATCAAATAACGGCAATCCGGTTAGCAGCGCGGTTGCGATGATCACATAGGCGGTAAAGCGAAACGCTTTTTCATGGGCTGGGTCAAATAACCAAGCGCCGATCAGCCCGCCGATCATATAAATAGGGATCATCACGCCACCGATTATCG
>QIGK01000039.1 GCA_003228875.1 Rhodobacterales bacterium | reverse complement strand
TCGGCGTTCATCACCTTCCGCGAAGAAGTCGTGGCGCGGCGCACCGCGTTTGAACTGCGCAAAGCCCGTGAGCGGTCCCATATTTTATGTGGTCTGGCCGTGGCAGTTTCCAATGTTGACGAGATTGTCGCCACTATCCGCAGTTCTGCCAACCCCGCTGAAGCCCGTGAAAAACTAAAAGAACGCCGCTGGCCCGCGCAGGACATTGCCAGCTATATCCAGCTAATTGATGACCCAAGCCACAAAATTAACGAAGACGGCACTTATTACCTGTCCGAAACCCAAGCTCGGGCCATTCTGGAATTACGCCTGCAACGCCTTACCGCATTAGGTGTTGGCGAAGTCACCGAAGAACTGGCTGAACTGGCTGGCAAAATTCAGGATTATCTTGATATTTTACGCTCCCGCGAACGGATCATGGAGATCATTTCAACCGAGTTGAAAGAAGTGCGCGAGTTGTTCGCCGTGCCGCGCCGATCGGAAATTGTCGATTTTGCCGCTGATATGGACGACGAAGACCTGATCGAGCGCGAAGACATGGTCGTGACCGTCACCAATTCGGGTTACATCAAACGCACGCCTTTGGATGAATTCCGCGAACAAAAACGCGGCGGTAAAGGCTCGCAAGGCATGAACACCAAGGATGAGGATTTTGTCACCACTTTGTTTGTGGCCAATACCCATACCCAACTGCTGTTTTTCACCAGCGAAGGCATGGTTTACAAACTAAAAACATGGAAATTACCACGCGGCGGCCGCAATGCGCGCGGCAAAGCCATCATTAATATTCTGCCTATTCCTCAAGGGATTAGCGTTGCCGCAATCATGCCGGTCGACCGCGATGAGGAAGATTGGGCTGACTTGCAGATTGTGTTTGCTACCTCAACCGGCGGGGTGCGCCGCAATGCATTGTCCGATTTCACCAATGTGCGCGCCAATGGCAAAATCGCCATGAAGCTTGATGAAGGCATGCGCCTGATTAACGCGCAGATGTGCGACGAAATGGACGATTTTATGCTGACCACCAGCCTCGGCAAAGCCATCCGTTTCCCTGTGACCGATGTGCGCGTCTTTAAGGGCCGCGACAGCACTGGCGTGCGTGGCATTAAACTGGCAGCGGGTGACGAAGTTGTCTCCATGTCGATATTGCGTCATGTGACCGCCACCCCCGATGAACGCAACGCCTATTTCAAAATGCGTCGCGCTGTAACCGGCGAAGACGGGGCAGAGGTTGAGACAGGTGATTCTTCGATCTCTCCCGAGCGCTATACCGAACTTTCGACATTGGAAGAATGGATTTTAGTGATCACTTCGGGGGGGTTTGGCAAGCGTTCTTCGGCCCATGAATACCGCGTTTCGGGGCGCGGCGGGCAAGGTATTGCTGCCGCTAATCTTGGGCGACGTGGTGATACGATTATCGCCAGTTTTCCGGTTCAGGAAGATGACCAGATCATGCTGGCAACAGATTCGGGCCAATCCATCCGCTGCCCCGTATCGGGTATACCGCGCCAAGGTCGCGGGTCATCGGGCGTGACGGTGTTTAACACCGCCAAGGATGAAAAAGTTGTCAGCGTTGCATGGATTGCAGATCAGGGAGAGAGCGAGTCAGACTCTGAATAGAATGGATCAATTATGCAACACGTATATTTTCTTTGCAATTGACGTTAACAAATTATAAATTTTGACATAAACTCTCCTCAATTTTAGATATTTTCTTGGAGAATACTTATGAAAAGTTTATTATTAGCAACCGCAGCTGCTTTAACATTTGCGGGTGCCGCCCAAGCCCAAGTCAGCTTTGTTAAAGGGCAAGCAAGTTTGTCCTTTGGCGCATTTTCGACGGCTGACGATGATTTGCAGAGCGAAGTAATTGGCCGTGCTGCTTTTGAAGTAGGCAACTTTGGCTTTCAGCTTGGCGGAGAATTATTTTTCTTTAACGCAGCTAGGACTTCAATAGATTTTACGTCGTATGACTTACGTGCTTACAGAAAAACAGCAAATGGCAATAAATTTGGGGCATATATTGGCAACAACGGAATCATTTTGGGGTTTGGAGACGATGCTAGTCCCGTATACGGCGCAGAAGCAATGCTCGGTTTTGGTGCAGTCGATGTCGAAATTTCAGTTGGAAGTTTGGGCATTTCCAGCATTGTCGATGCAAGTCTTAATGTGTATTTTGATGTAACAGACAACATCGAGATTTCTGCGAGTTATATAACATATTTTGGCGACACAATTGAATTTGATCTTTTTGGCGTTGGGGCTGCGTATCAATTTGGCAACTCAGGATATTCCGCATTTGTAAATTATGCCACAACTTCCACAGCCAGCGTACAATCAATCAATATTGGTTTATCATGGGAGTTTGGTCCAAATACGAATGAACGGTTTTTTTCAAAGCGTGGCGTTAATATTCTCACACTTGATGGTGCTACTTAAGCGAATTTGAAAATTAAGAAATTGAGGGCGCCATTGAATTGCGCCCTTTCAATTTCGGATCAGCTGTCGTAATCAGCGCAAATGACACTCCCCATTCACATCATCGGCGGTGGCATGGCTGGCTCCGAGGCCGCTTGGCAGGTCGCCCAAGCAGGCCTGCCCGTTATTATTCATGAAATGCGGGGCGTTGTGGGCACGTTTGCCCATCAAACCGATAATCTGGCCGAACTGGTTTGCTCTAACTCTTTTCGTTCCGACGATGATGAAGCCAACGCCGTAGGCCTGTTGCATTGGGAAATGCGTCAGGCTAATGGGTTAATCATGGAAATGGCTGATGCCCATAAACTACCCGCGGGCAGTGCTTTGGCAGTTGACCGCAATGCTTTTTCGTCAGCAGTCACCAAACGACTCTTTGCGCACCCTAATGTCAGTGTGGAGCGCGGCGAAATCACCGAATTACCGGATTGGGCACAAACCATCATCGCCACCGGCCCGCTAACCTCTGGCGCTTTGACAGCCAGCATCCGTGCCGCAGCCGGAGAAGAATCCTTGGCGTTTTTTGATGCCATCGCCCCGATTGTGCATTTCGATAGCATCAACATGGAAAAAGCATGGTTTCAATCGCGCTATGACAAAGGCGAGACCGAGGCTGACCGCACCGCCTATCTGAACTGTCCGATGGACAAAACCCAGTATGAGGGTTTTATCGACGCGCTGATCTCGGCTGAAAAAACCGAATTCAAGGATTGGGAAAAAGACACCCCCTATTTTGACGGTTGTTTGCCGATTGAGGTAATGGCCGAACGGGGCCGCGAAACCCTGCGCTGGGGGCCAATGAAACCCGTCGGCCTGACCAACCCGCACCAGCCGGAAATCAAAGCCCACGCTGTGGTGCAATTGCGCCGCGATAATGCATTGGGCACGCTTTTCAACATTGTCGGCTTTCAAACCAAAATGAAATACGGGGCGCAAAAAGCGGTTTTTCAAAGCATTCCGGGGTTGGAAGAAGCCGAATTTGCCCGTTTAGGCGGGATTCACCGCAATACATTTATTAACTCGCCTATTCTGCTTGATCGGCAAATGTGTCTGAAATCAAACCCCAATATCCGTATGGCGGGGCAAATCACCGGGGTTGAGGGCTATGTTGAAAGCACGGCGATGGGGTTGCTCGCGGGGCGTATGGCCATTGCTGATGCCGCCGGCACGCCCCTGCTACCGCCGCCAAACACCACCGCGATGGGTGCGCTTATCACCCATATTACCGGCGACGCTGACGCCAAGCATTTCCAACCGATGAATGTGAATTTTGGCTTGTTCCCGCCAATTGACGCCAAACAGGGGCGTAAAAATCGCAAGGTCCGCTATAAAGCCTATACCGACCGCGCCAAGGCCGATTTTTTGACATGGCTAACATAGAAAGATTCGCCCCGTCCCCCACCGGCCCTTTGCATCTGGGCCACGCATTTTCGGTGTTAACCGCTTTTGAGCGCGCAAAAAAAGCCCATGGCAGATTTCTGCTCAGAATAGAAGACATAGACGCCTCACGTTGTCGGCCCGAATGGGAGGCCCTGATTTTTGAGGATCTAGCCTGGCTAGGCATCACATGGAAAAAGCCGGTATTAAGGCAATCTACCCGAATACCTGCATACCGCGCCGCGCTGCAAAGCCTGTGGAACATGGGCCTGCTTTATCCCTGCACATGCAGCCGCGCTGACATAAAATCAGCCGCCAATGCCCCACAAGAAGGTGCAACATTACACGGACCGGACGGGTTAATTTACCCCGGCACATGCCGAACTAAACTGCTGCCAGACCACATGCCAACAACGCCGCTACGGCTAAAAATGCCCGAGGCGTTTTCCCGTTCCATCGGCGATATTGTTGTCGCCCGGCAAAATATGGGCACTTCTTATCACCTTAGCGTGGTTGTTGATGACGCATTTCAAGACGTCACCCATGTGACGCGCGGCGAAGATCTGGCAGGCGCCACTCCTATTCACAAATATCTACAAAAGCTGCTTGGTTTGCCAGTGCCTGAATATTTTCACCATCGCCTAATTCGCGATGAAAACGGCAAACGCCTTGCCAAACGCGATAATGCCCGCAGCATTCAAAAATATCGAGCCGATGGCGCAACTCCGCAAGACATTCGGAAAGTAATTGGCCTATAAAATTTATTCCGGCTGCATCAATTCAATTTCTTTACCATCCCGCACAGCCATATAAAAACAGCTTTTCCGGTTGGTGTGGCAGGCAGGGCCGGTTTGATCAACCAGCATCAACAAACAATCCCTGTCGCAATCAATGCGTAAATCTTTCAAAACCTGCACATGCCCCGATACCTCGCCCTTACGCCATAATTCCTGCCGTGAGCGCGACCAATAGGTCACCCGCCCGCTTGCCATCGTTTCCGTCAGACTTTCGGCATTCATCCAAGCCAACATCAGCACCTCGCTGCTGGTATGATCCTGCGCGATTGCCGGAATCAGCCCGTCATCATTAAATTTCACCGATGCGAGATCAAATTTCATGAAATTGCCCCTTGTTTTTCCCGTGTATGTCCCCCTATCTATTAACAAAACCCAGCTTTGCAAAGGTCTGCCATGCGCATCGAGACAGATTTAGTAAAACTTTATTCCGGCCGCATATTGGCGCTGGCAGCGAATATTCCGCTGACTGAACGTCTGGCCAGCCCTGACCGTTCCGTCAAAAAGCGTTCGCCGCTTTGCGGGTCAACGGTTACCGTTGATATTAGTGCCAAAAATGATGTGATTACCGCATATGGCCAAGACGTAAAAGCCTGCGCGCTGGGGCAAGCTGCGGCCTCTATTCTGGCGACAAACGCTATTGGCCGTAGCAAAACCGAAATCCAAACCGCCCGCGATCAGCTATTGGCCATGCTTAAACAAAACGGTCCGGTCCCCGATGCACCTTTTGACGGGTTTGAGGTTTTGCTGCCAGCCCGCGATTACAAAAACCGCCATGCCTCTATTATGTTAGCACTCGAAGCCACCCTAGAAACCCTGCAATAAAAAAAACGCCGCGACCTGAAACAGGCGCGGCGAGTTGGGTGAATGATCCAAATGGTGCGGAGCAATCTACACCGTCCGAGGCAGGTCGGAATGGGTGGCGAATATCGCCGGATCAGTCAGCAGAAATCAGGTCAGGGCAAGGGCGCCAATCAGCATCAGGCAAATCATGCCAAGGGCCAGCGCATCTTCGATAATCGGTTTTACGTTTGAGCGTTCATATTTTCGAATAAGTGCCGCCATGTTTTGTCCCTCGTGTTAATTTCCTGTTAAGTTTCCTTAATGTTCTCTTTTTGACCCGGTATGTCAAGAACATTTATAGAACATTTAACGATTAACCCACCGAAAGCAGCAAAATCGCCTTATCTCGATCCATTAAATACAGCAAAGCCCGTATTGCCTGCCCTCGTGCGCTGGTTAAATCGGGGTCAATGGTCAGCAACAGCCGCGCATCATCCTGCGCTATCCTCATCAATTCAGCCTGACTTTCCAGATCAGCCACCCGGAACTGCGGAAGGCCTGATTGTTTCAGGCCCAGTAAATCACCAGCGCCGCGAATGCGCAAATCTTCATCGGCAATCCGAAACCCGTCCTGGGTTTCGCGCATGATTTTCAGCCGCGCCGTTCCGCCTTCTGTCAATGGGGTGTCAAACATCAGCAAACAGGTAGAGGCAACCTCACCACGCCCGACCCGCCCACGCAATTGATGCAACTGCGCCAAACCAAAATTCTCAGCGCCTTCGATCACCATGATAGTAGCGTTTGGCACATCGACGCCCACCTCGATTACGGTCGTGGCGACCAGCAGCCGTGTGGTGCCTGACACAAACGCAGCCATGGCTGCATCCTTTTCGGTGCTTGGCATTTGGCCATGCACCAGCCCCACCATGTCTTCACCAAGCGCCAGCCGTAATGCGCGAAACCGTTCATTGGCGGCGGTCATATCCACCAGTTCGGATTCCGCCACCAGCGGACAGACCCAATAGGCCTGCCGCCCGTCTTTTAAGGCTTGGCGCAGCCGCTCCACCACCTCGTCCATACGGCTTGAGGACACTAAAACCGTTTCGATCGGCTTTCGCCCGGGCGGTTTTTCATCCAGAATTGACACATCCATATCCCCGTAATGGGCCAGCGCCAGCGACCGAGGAATGGGCGTTGCGGTCATCACCAGAATATCAACCGCCTGCCCTTTGGCCCCCAGTTCCATACGTTGATGCACCCCGAAACGGTGTTGTTCATCAATCACTGCCAGTCGTAAGTTGTTGAAAATAACGTCCTTTTGGAACAAAGCATGGGTGCCGATTAAAATATTTACCTCGCCATTGACCAGCGCCGCAAGCTTATCCCGCCGAACAGAACCTTTGTCGCGGCCCGTCAGGATTTCAATGCGAATACCTGCCGCTTTGGCCATTTCACCCAAGGATTCCATATGCTGCCGGGCCAGAATTTCGGTTGGGGCCATCAAGGCCGCCTGCCCTTTGGCCTCGGCCACCTCTGCCATGGCCAGCATCGCTACCAGCGTTTTGCCTGAGCCAACATCGCCTTGCAGCAGCCGATTCATGCGGAGTGGCTGGGCCATGTCCATCAAAATTTCACTGACCGAGCGGGTCTGCGCCCCCGTCGGCGTATAAGGCAGGCTGTCCAGAACCCGCCGCGCCATCTCGCCTTTTGCCTTAGTAACAACACCTTTGGCGCGCTTGGCCCGCGCCCGCGCCAAAGCCAATGTCATCTGGTCGGCCAGAAATTCATCGTAAGCCAGGCGTTGGCGCGCCGGGGTCATTGGCGAAACGTCATTAATATTTTTGGGCTGATGCGCTTGGGTCATGGCGCTATGCCAATCGGGCCAGCCGTGCTTTTTTAACAGCGAGGCATCAACCCATTCCGCCAGTTTCGGCATTCGGTCCATCACCGAATTTACCGCCTTGAACATGGTTTTTTGCGTGATCCCTGCGGTTAGCGGATAGACCGGTTCAAATTCGGGCAAATGTTCCGCCTCATGGCTGCGCAAAATATGGTCGGGATGGGTCATCTGAGCAATGCCGTCAAACACTTCAACCTTACCCGAAATAATCCGGCGTTGGCCCGAGGGCAGCATTTTTTTCACCCAATCCTCACGGGCATGGAAAAATACCAGTTGAAAATCGGTCTCGGAATCGCGCACCAAAACCCGATACGGGCCGCGTCCACGGGGTTTTTGATGAATGCCAACCTCCACCTCAACCGTTACGGTTTGCGGGAAGATCATGCCTTTGATGGTGGGTTTCAGCCGCCGGTCAATGCCCGAGTGGGGCAGTGTAAACAATAGGTCTTTGGGCCGTTCCACATCCATATTGGCCAGATTTTCAGCGGTTTTAGGCCCGATTCCGTCCAGCCCGGTCAGGCTGGCAAAAAGCGGGAACAGAATTTCTGGGCGGCTGTTGCTCATGGTTTAACTGTCGCTTGAACCCGCGATCAAATCAAGCCACGCTTGCTCAGAAAGGGTTTTGACGCCGAGGCTTTCGGCCTTTTTCAGCTTGGATCCCGCTTTGGCCCCCGCCACAAGAATATCAGTTTTGGCTGATACCGAACCGGAGACCTTGGCACCAAGGTTTTCGGCTGTGGCTTTGGCTTCAGCCCGTGAAACCAGTTCCAGCGTTCCGGTAAAAACCACGGTTTTGCCAGCAACCGGTGAACCGTAGGTTTCAGGTGCGGCAACCGCTTGGATTTCAAGTCGTTTAACCAGCCGGTCAACAATTGCTTTGGCCCTTGGTTCATGGAAAAAATCAACCAGCGCCGCAGCCATAACCTCGCCAATACCGTCGATGGCGTTTAGGGCATTCCATGCCTCACCCTCATGTTTTTGCGCCGCCATCATCGCGGTTTCAAAACTTGTCCAATCGCCATAAAACCGTGCCAAAGTCATGGCGGAACTTTCCCCGACATGGCGAATACCAAGTCCGAAAAGCAACCTGTTGAGGGGGATGCTTTTACGCTCATTGATCGCATTAAAAAGTTTAGTAACCGATTTTTCACCCCAACCATCCAGCGCTTTCAGCTTTGGACCGTGGTTTTCTTCAAGCAAAAAAATGTCTGCTGGCTCATTTATCCAGTTCTTTTCGGAAAACATCTCAACCTGTTTTACCCCTAACCCGTCAATATCAAAGGCATTACGAGACACAAAATGTTTTAGTTTTTCAATACGTTGTGCAGCACAGCTAAACCCGCCAGAGCATCTCGCCACGGCCTCCCCCTCCTCGCGGATTGCATCGGAATTGCAAATCGGGCATTTTTTTGGAAATTCAAAAACCGGGCCATCACCACGCTTTATTACCTCGCGAATTTTCGGGATAACATCGCCAGCGCGGTAAATTTCTACCGTATCGCCAACCCGAATATCGCCGCCTTTGCGGATCGGTTGGCCTTTGGAATCAATGCCTTTGATGTAATCTTCATTATGCAGCGTGGCACGCGAGACAACCACGCCACCCACGGTTACCGGTTTCAGATGCGCAACCGGAGAAAGCGCGCCGGTGCGGCCTACCTGAACCTCGATGGCTTCAACCAACGTAGTTGCAACCTCTGCCGGAAATTTATGGGCAATCGCCCAGCGGGGGGTGTTGGTGCGAGATCCCAGTCGCGCCTGCAACGTAAGATCATTCACTTTGTAGACTACCCCGTCAATGTCATATCCCAACACCGCTCTCTGACTCTCAATTTTAGTATAATGGCGGATGATTTCGTCAGGGGATTGGCATAATCTAATCAAATTATTGATAGAAAAACCCAAACCACCAAGCCGTTTGATCGACTCCATTTGGGCATCGGCAAGCGGTTCAGAAATATCCCCCCAGGCATAGGCAAAAAATGCCAGCGGCCTGTTGGCGGTGATCGAACTGTCCAGTTGGCGAAGCGACCCGGCCGCCGCGTTGCGTGGGTTGGCGAATTCTTTGTTGCCATTTTTGGCTTGCGTAGCGTTTAGCGCTTCAAAATCTGAATGGGTCATATAGACCTCGCCACGCACTTCCAGAATTTCCGGCGCACCGGAAATTTTGTGCGGAATATCTGAAATTGTTTTGGCATTATTGGTGACATCTTCGCCGACCTCACCATCACCACGGGTTACCGCAAAAACCAATTTTCCTTTTTCATAGCGCAGTGCCAAAGAAAGGCCGTCTATTTTAGGTTCAGCGGTATAGGCCACCCCTTGATCGTCATCAACGCTTAGGAACTTGCGAATGCGTTTGTCAAAATCAAAGACATCTTCGTCTGTAAACGCGTTCCCCAAGGACAGCATTGGCACGATATGTTTGATTTTACCAAAGCCTGACCGCACCGGCGCGCCAACCTTGTTGCTTGGGCTATCTTCATGTTTTAAGGACGGGAACCGCTGTTCAATCGCAAGGTTCCGGTTTTTGAGGCTATCATATTCTGCATCGGAAATTTCCGGTGCGTCGTTTTGATGATAGGCAATATCTGCATCTGCCATAAGCCCTACGATGCGGGCCAGCTCATCACTGGCTTCGGCCTCATTCAAATCATCAACATTTTTCATGCTAAATTCCTATGCATCCTTTGCACAGGAATTTAGCGTATTAAGGACTGATTTCCAGTGAAATCTATATGGCAATGCTTTGCATCTGTTCATCCGGGATCGGATCGCGCAGCACATAGCCCCGCCCCCAAACGGTTTCGATGTAATTTGCACCGCCCAGAGCCGTTGAAAGCTTTTTGCGCAGCTTGCAAATAAACACATCGATGATTTTCAATTCCGGTTCGTCCATACCGCCATAAAGATGGTTCAGAAACATTTCTTTGGTCAGGGTTGTGCCTTTACGCAGGCTCAGCAATTCGAACATCTGGTATTCTTTGCCGGTCAGATGCACGGGGCGGCCCAATGCCTCAACGGTTTTGGCATCCAGATTTACCGAAATATCACCGGTCTCAATGGTGCTTTGCGCATGGCCTTTGGAACGCCTCACAATCGCATGAATGCGCGCCACCAGTTCTTCGCGGTGAAACGGTTTGGTCAGATAATCATCTGCGCCAAACCCGAAACCCTTGATTTTGCTTTCGGTATCATCCATTCCCGACAGAATCAGAATCGGTGTTTCGATCTTGGCAAGTCGCAATTGGCGCAACACTTCGTGGCCGTTCATATCCGGCAGATTAAGGTCAAGAAGAATCAAATCGTAATCATATAGTTTTGCCAGATCGATCCCTTCCTCCCCTAAATCAGTGGTATAAACATTTAAATTTGCACTGGTCAGCATCATTTCGATGCTTTTTGCAGTCATTGGGTCATCTTCTACTAGTAGTACTCGCATGGTTAATCCTTTTTGGCGGCGATAATCTTGGTTAACTATTCTCCAAAATGGTTAACCAACCATTACGCTTTTAACATAAATATTACTTTCGTTAAAGTTGTTTATATTTTTGAATCTTGGTTACCCGTAATCCGCCACGCCCGAATTTAGCCAAAGAGGCCAACCAGTTATCAAATTCCTCAATACTAAGCGCATACATGTCGCAGGCTTCTTCGCGGGTCATCATGCCCGCAGCAACCGCCCGAACAACAGTTGCTTTGCGCCGCGCCACCCACCTGATTGTATTCGCAGGCGGTAATTCTGACCGAGTCATGGTTGTGCCATCCGGCATGGTCACACTGATCGGACCGCTATTTCGTTTAACAAACATTTTTTTACCCCTTCGCAATTACCCAAGGCGATAATCCTGTGTGGAAGTTAAGGCAAAATGAAACACCGCCTTGAGAATAGCTAAGGTTTTCCTATATATCGTTACAAAATGGAGACCTAGATGAACCACCCAGTAAACAGCCTTGGCTTTGCAAAGCCCGAAAACGAGACCCGCGTGGTTGTCGCTATGTCAGGGGGCGTCGATTCGTCAGTGGTTGCGGCAAAGCTGGCGCGCGAAGGTTATGACGTTATCGGCGTAACACTTCAGCTTTATGACCACGGCGCGGCCTTGGCCAAAAAGGGTGCTTGTTGCGCGGGCGCAGATATTCACGATGCACGCCGCGTTGCCGAAGAAATGGGCTTTCCGCATTATGTGCTTGATTATGAAAACCTATTCAAAGAAACCGTGATCGACGAATTTGCTGATGCTTATCTTGCTGGCTCCACCCCAATTCCCTGCATTCGATGTAATGAGCGTGTTAAATTCAAAGACCTGCTGGAAACCGCCAAAGACCTTGGCGCGGATTGCATGGCAACTGGCCACTATATCCAACGGTTTGTCGGCAAAAATGGCGCAGAATTGCATCGCGCTGCTGACGCAGAACGCGACCAGTCGTATTTTTTGTTTTCAACAAAACCTGAACAGCTCGAATATTTGCGGTTTCCATTGGGGCATTTGAAATCCAAAGCTGAAACCCGCGCGCTGGCCACAGAATTTGGGTTATCAGTCGCAGACAAACCTGACAGCCAAGATATTTGTTTTGTGCCCAACGGGTCTTATGCCAGTGTCATTGAAAAACTGCGCCCCGGCGCGGCTGAACCGGGCGACATAGTTCATATTGACGGGCGGGTTCTTGGCCAGCATACCGGCGTCCTTCGTTATACAATCGGACAGCGGCGCGGCCTTGGCATTGGTGGCGGTGACCCGCTTTATGTGGTCAAACTTGATGCGGATAAACACCAAGTCATTGTTGGTCCGCGAGAAGCGTTGACCACCAAGGAAATCAACATCAAGGAAATTAACTGGCTTGGCGACGCTGCCTTTAGCGACGCGCCGCTTGATGGTTGGGAGGTTCTGGTCAAAGTGCGCTCCACCCGACCACCCTTTCCTGCCACAGTTTTTCCAAGTGACAAAGGCATGGCGACAGTGCGATTAGGCATTGCCGAGGAAGGTGTCTCGCCCGGGCAAGCTTGTGTTTTTTATGCGGTTACCGGCTCTCAGATTTTGGGCGGCGGCTGGATCACCCGTTAAACTGCCAGAAAAACCTTTGGAAAAACCGATCTGATCTAGGCGATTGTTTCCTGCATACGTTTGGTTTCAAGATTATCGGGATGCAAATGCAGCCGCAAAACCCGCAATAATTCTGGCGGCCCAGGATTGGAGCGCACAAGGTCTGGTTCAGGCTCTCCGATACACATCGGCAGCAGGCCCCGCCCGACGCCCGATAAAACCGCTGACAAAAGCAGTGACGCATCAGTGGCGGTCAGATGAATATTTTCACCCGGTTTACGCAGTTTTTTTAAGGCACCGGCAATCATTAGCCGGTCATGGTCTTCATCAAAAAATGCCACCCAGTTTTTGTTTTGCCCAGACATATCTTTGTGCTGGTAAACCGCATAAGGCACCTTGCCCAATTCAATAGAAAACTCGCTTTCGACATTGCTGCGCTCAAACCACAGTGACAAAGTGGCTTCGCCGCGCGTCGGGTTTTTGGGCATCAAAGTGACAATACGCAATTGCAAATTTGGATGCTGCGCCAGAAATTCCGCCCCAGAATGGCGCAATAACTGATCCGATGTCCAGGCATTGCCAACCAAACGCACGGTTCCGGTTGCGCCTTGTTCGGGGTTGGCAACCGCATCGAGCAGGCTTTCGGTCTGGCCCTCAACAGAAATGGCATGGCGCAACGCGATTTCACCGCTTTCGGTTGGTGCAAAGCCTGTTTTTGAGCGCACAAACAGCACTGTCCCAAGCTCTGATTCTAACGTTGATAGCCGCCGCCCGGCGGTTGATTGATCAATACCCAGCAATTGCGCCGCTGCGGTCAGCGAGCCTTGCCGACCAATCGCCAACAGTATTTTTAGATCATCCCAGCGAAGATTGTTCATAAAAGAATCCTGCATTTTTGCATGATCATTATGCATAAATGCCGGTTTTTGTCCAGCATACCACACCTTAAATACTTTATATTACATTTGAAAAAGGAGCCACATCATGGCCAAAGATATATTGAAAATAATTTCGCAAATGCAAAAAGTGCATGATTATTATGGCAAGGGAAAAGACGCTTACGGTAAAATTGACAAAGTTCATAAAGCTACAAAAATCGCTATCTACAATTTCGACTCCATTCGTGAATTATATGGTTCAGGCTATAAAGCTGCTGAGGTCAAAAAGCTAATATTAACATTGGACAAACGCGCAAAAATTGCTGAGCAAGCAGCCATTGCGGCCTTTCCGGTGATTAAATCAAGCAAAAACAAAATGTGGGTTCACTGGGCAAACCAAACTGACAAATACGGCCCCGAAAGCAAAGAATCGCAATCTGCGCGTAAGTACTATTTGAAAATTTTGATTAGATACGACGAGGACCTACTCGAAAGAATAAATTATTGTCAGACATTTATTAACGTCTCGGAAAGACAAGTCACTCTTTATACTGCGATGTCCAAATATGTTATTCAGGTGAAAAAACTATGTGAAACCATGATTGCCATGCCAGAAATCTATGGCTCTGGCCATAAATCCGAAGCCTGGAACATGTACACTAATCTAAACGGCATGGCGCCGAGCTGCAAAAAGATTGCAGCGGCACATAAGAAATTGATTAAAACACTTATGGCCGAACAAAAGCGCGTAAAAAAAATTAAAAAGGTGAATGACATCTATATTTCGGACATGCGAAAAACCGATATAACGCGGATGTTAAAAAAAGCCATGAAAGCAATGGGGGTCGACATTGAATAACACTCATTGCAACGTCAATAACTTGACCCGACATTCAAATTCGTGCTTATTTTACGAAACATCAATTTTATAAACGGGCTGAGTATTATAAAGATTTCAAAAATTATCCTTTCCGCCGCTTTGGCGTTGCAACAACAGCGGGCAGCCTTGCGGCGCTTGGGATATTTCCGACACCAAAGTTAACAATGTTATTCAAACCATTATCACCCCGCCAGCCAGTTCCCTAAACTGGTTTTTGCTGAAATCCGGCGCGGGAATACGCTTTATTTACGAAAGATGGATTTTGAATGCTGTCAGCCGCATAGCCTCGTTTAATTAAATCATAGCCTGCCAAAACGGCTGTTTGACCCTGTGCGCCCCAAATTTTGATCGACTATTTGGTTGGATTCGATACAAACACCCAAGGATCAAATTTTTTGGAGGCAATAACCATTGGAGCGTGGGTTTTTACATAAGTATTTTCTAAATAACGGCGACAAGATGATCCACAAGTGGTTTCACTATTTTGATATTTATGAACACCACTTCGAACGATTTCGCGACCAGCCCGTTAAAGTTCTTGAAATAGGCGTCTTCAAAGGCGGATCGTTAAAAATGTGGAAAGACTATTTCCACAAAGATTCTGTGATTGTTGGTATTGATATAAACCCAAAATGTAAGCAGCATGAACAAGACGGCATTCATGTGCGCATTGGCAGTCAGGTTGACGAAGAATTTCTAGCGGATATTATTATTGAGTTTGGCCCGTTTGACATTATTATCGACGATGGCAGCCATGAAAACCCGCATGTCATCGAGACATTCAACCTAATGTATCCCCATATTTCCAAAACCGGCGTCTATCTGGTTGAGGATATGCATACATCCTATTGGCCGAAATACGGTGGCGGTTTGCACAAATCTGATTCAATGGTCGAATATTTCAAATCAAAGATTGATGAACTGAATGCCGTACATATTGGCAAAAATGTTGAAGTTACGGATTTCACAAGAACCACCAGCAGCATAACCTTCTATGACAGTGTGGCTGTGTTCGAGAAAAGGCCTCAAGGGCAGCGGCACAGCATCAAAACCCAGAAAATGCTAGAATAACTTAGCCAAAGGCGGAGGTTTCATTTTAGGCCGATGCTTTGTCCGCGCCTCTTTTTCCGCCACGACGTTGGGGTTTTGGGCTGCTTGTTAAAGCTGCGCGCAAGATACCGGTCATGGGATGTTTTGTGGCGCCGTGGCTATGGGTTGTTAGCATGGCGACAACATGTTCTTTAAAATCCTCATTTTCCGGGATGCCGAGCGCCCAGTCCAAAAAGATAGACCGGCATTCGCCTGCGGTTACTCCGGCAATCCGATAAGATTCGTAAATCAACCCGCGCGGGTCACTTAGATGTTTTCGTTTTTCCATTCTCAGCCTCGGTTATCTTTGGCAAACATCTGTTGATAATTTCCAACATTTGGGTTTTGGCTGTTTGTAACGCCGTCAACAAAATGTCGATACTGTTTTTTCCGGTCGCCTTCAATACCAACGACATCACACCCCGACCTGCTTTTTCAGGCGTAAAGCCACCTTCAACGGCCAAGCGGCTTATTTGTTGCAAAATGGTATACAATTCCAGCGCCCTAATTATGTTTTCTGCTTCTGATGCTGAAAGCCATTGCGCCCTTACCAGCGTGCCAACCATATCTTTTGGCCGTCGAAATCCCTGAATTCCCTTTATCAACATGCCTGCCTGCAACAGCAATTCCACGTCCATCAAGCGCCCTTGGCCAAATTTTACTTCCCACGGGCTTGAAGCATCTTTGGCTTTTGCCTGTGCCAGCCGCTGGCGCATTTCCTGAACCGCCACCAGAATTTTGCCCTGATCGCGTGGTAAGTCCAGTATTCCAGCAATAGCAGATTTTGTTGAAACGATGACACTTTGGCTGCCCGTCACCACCCGCGCGCGCAGCAAGGCCATATGTTCCCAAACCCATGCCTCGGTGTTTTGATAACTGATAAACCCCGACAATGAAGTGGCAACAGGCCCCGATCTGCCAGAAGGCCGCAACCGCATATCAACCTTATAAAGCGTGCCCTTGGCTGTCGCGACCGTCAATGCTGAAACAAAAGCCTGAGTAAGACGTGCATAATACGGCTTTATCGCCAAAACCCGTTGCCCTGTCGACATTTCCAAACCATCTGCATCGTAAATCACAATCAGATCCAGATCAGAAGTCACGGTCATTTCACGGGAACCCAATTTCCCCATGGCAATCACCGCGGCACCTTTGCCCGGCGGCGGGCCATACCGTAAGGAAAAGTTGTTAGTCACCGCTGCCCACAACACTTTCAAACAAGCTTCGGCAACATCGGAATAAGCACCCGATGCCTCAGTCGCTGTTGAAAGGCCGCGCAATAAATGCACGCCGACGCGAAACCGCTGTTCATGCACCCATATTCGCACCGTATCCAGCACCGATTCATAATCATCAGCCCCATCAACCAAGACTGCCAATTCAGTCTCCAGCGCTGCCATGTTTGACAGAGGTTGAAAAAATTCTTGTCCCAACACAAAATCTAGCACCCTTGCATTTTGGCCCAGATACCGCGCCAATTCCGGCGCAGTTGTACAAATATCAACCAGCAAATCCAACAATTCCGGGTTGGCATCAAACAATGAAAACACCTGAACCCCAGCCGGAAGCCGTGCCAGAAATCCGTCAAAATGGATCAGGGCCTCATTGGGGTTCGACGCCGCAGAAAGCTTAGTCAGCAAACTTGGTTGAAGCCGTGCGAAAATCCGCTGGGCGCGGTTTGACCGAAGTGCGGCATAATCTTGCCATTTTTCCATTAAAGCCTGCACCGCTTCAGGGTTGCGAAACCCGTAATCGTCCAGTGGCCTTTCCGGTTGGTCTGCGTCAGATGCAAAAAACGACTCCGTAATTTCATGCACGGTTTCCAAATGGGCAATCACGCTGGCCTCAAATTCTTCGCGTTCGGTAAAACCGCAAAATGCTGCCAGTCTGGCTCGCTTGGCGATGTCATCGGGCATGATATGGGTCTGGGCATCGTCAATCATTTGAATGCGATGTTCGATCAACCGGTGGGCTTCATACGCCACAGCCAGCTTTGAGGCGGCAGCGGGGTTAATCCAACCCTTAATGCTCAGATCCTTTAGGGCCTGCAATGTTTCCCGAGATCGCAATTCAGGGTCACGACCACCAACAATCACCTGTCTGGTTTGGGCGAAAAATTCGATCTCGCGAATGCCGCCGCGTCCCAGTTTCATATCATGCCCTGAAATCACAATCGGCCCGTGCAGGCCTTTGTGTTCACGAATACGCAATCGCATATCATGGGCGTCTTCAATCGCGGCAAAATCCAGATGTTTACGCCAGATGAACGGGCTTAGGCGTTCCAAAAATGCCCTGCCCGCGTCAATGGCACCGGCACAGGGGCGGGCTTTGATAAATGCGGCCCTTTCCCATGTGCGCCCGACGCTTTCGTAATACCGCTCTGCGGCCTCCATTGACACGCAAACAGGGGTAACAGACGGGTCAGGGCGAAGCCGAAGATCTGTGCGAAACACATAACCCTGCGTGGTATTTTCCGATAACAGTTTTACCATTCGTTTGGTTATACGGATAAATCCGGCCCGAAGCTCCGCGTAATTTTCAGCCGGAAAGCGGCTTTCGTCAAACAAGATGATCAGATCGATGTCCGAGGAATAATTCAGCTCATGCGCGCCCATTTTGCCCATGGCCAGCGCAACCATGCCCGCAGCTTGCGAAATGTCTTCCGGCCCGCATCCCGGTAATTTCCCCCGCGCAATTTCGGCACCAACAAGAAATTCCAATGCTTTTTGCACAGCGGTATCAGCCAAATCCGTCAGGGCTTTGGTGACCTGTTTCAGGTTCCAGACCCCGCCCAGATCGGCCAAGGCAATCAGCAATGCCGCGCGGCGTTTGGCGATGCGTAGATTGTCAGACAGCGTTTGAAAACTGTCGCCCTCAATTTTCAGAATATCGATAAATACATCTGTTAAAGGTTGGTCATGAATCGCACGCAACCACGTTGCTTCACGGGCCAGCGAACCTTCGAGGTAAGGGCTGCAACCGGCAACGCCTTTTATTAAAGCCAACAGGTTTTGTGGCAGACCGTCAAAAGACGCAAGCGCGTGTTGCCCCCGTGCCGGATCAAAAGGAATGGGGGCAGATGTTACATCTGAAAGCCGCAGCACTATCGCCCTTCATATTTTGGCGAGCGTTTTTCCATAAAAGCCATCACGCCTTCGGTGAAATCCCGGGTTTTCCCAGCGCGTCCTTGCAATTTGGCCTCTAATGCCAGTTGATCATCAAGCGAGTTGTCAAAACTGGCGCGCATTGCCTGTTTAATATATTGATAGGCTTTGGTCGGGCCTTTTGCCAACTGACTGGCACGCGCCTCGATGGTTGGGGCAAAGTTGTCATCCGCAACCGATTCGTAAATCATGCCCCATTCACTGGCTTGATCCGCGCTGATTTTATCTGCAAACAAAGCTGCACCCATGGCTTTGGCAAACCCCATCTGGCGGGGCAACCAATAGGTGCCGCCGGCATCGGGCAGCAATCCTATTCGCGCAAAGGCCTGAATGAAAAACGCCGATTTGGTGGCAATCACCACATCCGCAGCCAATGCCAGATTGGCCCCTGCCCCTGCCGCCGCGCCATTGACAGCCGAAATCGTCGGGATGGGGCATTCATAAATGGCCTTGAGCAACGGCTCATATTCTTCTTTCAGGGTGCGTTCCATATCAATGTCAGCGGCGGTTACTCTGTCTCCCAGATCTTGACCGGAACAAAACCCGCGACCAGCACCTGTAAACACAATCACCCGACCATCCATGGGCGCGTGTTTAACCGCATGCAGCAGATCAACCCGCATCTGCGCGTTTAACCCGTTCATCACGGCTGGGCGATTAAGCGTAATGGTCACGACGTTGTCGGCAACCGAATAAAGTATGGTTTCGTAATCCATCAATGACTCCTGAAGTTTCGGGAATCTTAGAGCAGGACCAAGGGATGTAAAAGCCTCAACGTGGCGTTAGTCTCCCAAAAGCGCATTCAGGCGCTTTTGCTCATCATCTGTAAGCGCTTCTACCTGAGTTTCTCGGGTTTTTCCGCGCACAAAGGCAATGGCATAGCCCCCACCAAACAGCAAAAACAACGGCCCCGAGACCCAAAGGAAAATATTAGTGCCGCTAAACCGGGGTTTTAGTAAAACATACTCACCAAAACGATCAACGAAAAAATCAATCACTTGTTCGTCCGTATCGCCCGCTACCAGTCGTTCACGCAACATAAGGCGCAGATCTCGGGCAAAGCCAGAGTTGGATTCGTCGATGTTTTCGCTTCGACACACAAGACAGCGTAACTGTTTTGAAATTTCGCGTGCCCGTTCTTCCAGAACCGGATCATCCAGAATTTCGTCTGGTAAAACCGCAAAAAGCGGCGTTGCAAGAATCATTAGCAAAAGGATAATCTTTTTCATATCTACTCCGCTGGCACTGCGGCTACCCGCGTTACTTTTTTACTTGGCGCTGCGACTCTGTATCGCCGGTCGGTCAGACTGATTAAGCCACCAAAAGACGTCACAATGATCCCGATCCAAATCCAGGCAACAAAAGGCTTGATATAGGTCCGAACCGCCCATCGTCCATCGGACTGAGGGTCACCAAGCACAATATAAACATCTCTGGCCAGAGTGCTGTTAATTGCGGCTTCTGTTGTCGGAGTGCCTTCAACGTTAAAGTTGCGTTTTTCGGGGTAGAGATTAAAGGTTTCACCATTTTTGACGACCGTGATTTCGCCGCGAATTGCAACGTAATTCGGCCCTTCGAACTCTCCAACAGAATTTAATGTAAATTCATACCCGTCCACGTAATACGGGGTCCCCATTTCAACAGATCGAATGTCCTCTACTTCCCAAGCGGTAATGGCAGAAATCCCGAAGATCAAAAGACCAAAACCGGAATGCGCTACTGCTTTGCCCCAATCAGAGCGCGGCAGGTTTCTAAGCCGACGCAAGGTCTCTCGCGCAGTCACCTTAAAAATTTTAGCGCGCGAGCCAAGCTCCGCCATTGCCCCTAAAACCACCCAAGCCGCCAAGGTTATGCCAATTGGCGCCAGCATGCGGCCGCCGGTGTTTTGGCTCCATACAAAAGCACCCAAAGCAACCGAAAGCGCCATCATGCCCCAAAGCGGCTGCATGGATTTCCGTATTTTGGCTCGTTTCCACGACAAGATGCTGCCAATCGGCAACACCATAGCGATCACAACCATAAAGGGCGTAAAGGCTGCATCAAAGAAGGGCGCGCCAACCGAAATTTTTCTATCCAACACCAATTCGGTCAATAAGGGCCACATCGTGCCAACAAAAACCACAGCCGCGGAAACCGAAAGCAACAGATTGTTCAATACCAGACCGCTTTCGCGACTTAGAGACGAAAATACTGCATTGGATTTAAGCGTAGAGGCCCGCATCGCATAAAGCGTTAAGCCCCCGCCGATGGCAACCGCCAAAATGCCCAGAACAAACATGCCACGTTGTGGATCATTGGCAAAAGCATGCACCGAAGTAAGCACGCCGGAACGCACAAGGAATGTGCCAATCAAGCTAAAAGAAAACGCAAGGATCGCCAAAAGAACTGTCCATGCCTTTAGGGTATTGCGTTTTTCAACCACAATAGCCGAATGCAATAATGCAGTTGCCAGCAACCAAGGCATAAAGGACGAATTTTCTACAGGGTCCCAGAACCACCAGCCACCCCAGCCAAGCTCATAATATGCCCACCATGATCCAAGCGCGATGCCAAGGGTTAGAAACATCCATGCCATCAATGTCCATGGCCGCACCCAACGCGCCCATGCTGCATCCACGCGTCCCTCGATCAGGGCAGCGATGGCAAAACTAAATGCCATGCTAAGACCAACATAGCCAAGATAAAGGAACGGCGGATGGAAAGCCAAACCGGGGTCTTGCAGCAATGGATTAAGGCCGGTGCCATTAAACGGCGGGTTTGGCAACCGGATAAACGGATTTGATGTAAACAGCAAAAACGCCAAAAAAGCGATGCCGATCATGGCCTGAACCGAAAGAACACGTGCTTTCAATGCCGGTGGCAAATTTTTGCCAAACATTGCAACCATGGCCCCAAACAACACCAGAATCAGGTTCCAAAGCAACAAAGACCCTTCATGATTGGCCCAAACCCCGGTGATTTTATAAAGCATCGGTTTGTCGGAATGGGAATTGGCCGCCACCAACTGCAATGAAAAATCTGAGACAACAAAAGCGTAAGTTAACGCAGAGAAAGAAATCAGAACCAGAATAAACTGGATTATTGCAGCCGGAACCGCCAGATACATCCAGTTTGACCAGCCTTTTTGCGCCCCGATCATCGGCACAATCGCCTGAACAATTGCTATCGCAAACGCAATTATCAGTGCCGCATGACCTATCTCTGCAATCATCGCCGAATCCCTTCGTGTTTGCAAAGAGCATAGAGCCAGTGACAAAAATTTCAAATTGCAATGCTGTGATCAGCTAAAGCGTCGCAGTCAGTTCTTTTTGGATCGCCATTCCTCTATCGCTGGATTGCCACCGCTTGGCGGCTGAGTTTCTTGTTTCAAAACAGGAACAACCGGAATGTTGGGCCGGTAACCGCGAAAATAATTAAGTTCTCTCGCGCCAAAATAAAACGAAACAACCGCGCCCAGCAACCACCATAATGGCTCTGGAACATACGCAAGCCCTTGCATGCGTTCCGAAAATCCAGCGGGGTCTTTCATCGCATAAGCAAAAAGCGCAATTGTAGACAATGCCAGCATCGGGCGGGGCAAGCGGTTTAACCCATCAATAAACCGGTCAAACCAGCCTTTGCGTTCCAGCCGAAATTCCGCGCCGGCTTGCTTTAGTGCCGACACATAACGCTGATGCGCCGCCTGCTCGGCTTTGGTTGCATTAACCGTAAAGACTTCTGCCACCTCGGCAACCGCGCCGCCAACTTGGCGTGCGGCGCGTCCCAGACCTAAAATACTCATGTCCAGAGCCTCACACGATCATCATGCTGTGCCCTTGTCAGATGAAATCGTGCATCCATAAATTCTTCGCTGCGCTTGATCCAGCCGCCTTTGCCGCCATCGCGACGCCGGGCAAATTTACGTAGATTTGGTCGCCGGTCACCCAGATCATAATAATAATTGCGCCGCGCAATGCCATAAGCATTCACCAAATGTTCGGGTGCCGCGTTAAAAGCAGCCAAAGCTGCACGCGCGGTATCGGGGCCGATCATGCCATCAACCGCAGTCGGATTGCCAAATTCCTGCAATAACCGTTGCAGAATTTTTACCGCATTCGCCCCTGAATTGACCAACATATCAAACACCGAGGGTTGTAATTTTTCCGGCAATTGCCAGATATTTGGCCGTTGATAATAATGTTCTTTGAATATTTCCGAAGCCCGACCAACATCCAGCAACCGCACGTCTGTTTTGTCAACATCACCGTCCCCATCCAGATCGATACCCAGTTTTCGCATGGTTCCGATTGTCACACCAAAGTTCGTAGCGCCGCCCGGATCTTGAGGGTCATCAACGTAACCACCTTCGCGTCGCAAAATATCTTGAATTATGTCATCTATGTCTAACATCGCTACCCCAGCCAGTTTTTAGAAAATTGACCTAAAAATGTCAGAGATATGTTAATTTTTGCCGACCCCACCGAACGCAGTGAGGCCATGCCCCACGAAAAAAGCATGCCAAAAGCAAGCGTATTAAGACGGGAGCCTTGCGTAGGTGTTAGAAAAAGGCGCGCCGGCCTGTCAGTGATTAACTTTCGGATTCAATGTAAACGCCTTGCGCGCGCAAAGTATCGACAACTTCTGACGGCATATAGGTTTCATCGTGTTTGGCCAAAACATTCGTCGCAACAAACAATCCGTCAACCAGTTTACCGGTGACAATTGTGCCCTGACCTTCGCTAAACAAGTCAGGCATAATACCGTTAAAGGAAACCCGAATATCATTGGCAGTGTCGGTGATGATAAACTGGTGCGGCACACCTTTTTCCCAGCTTCCCTCAACAACCAAACCACCCATCTTAAAAATCTCGTCCTCTTTTGGCAGATCAGCGACCACTTCGGTTGGTGATCGATACAACTGAATGCCATCATTAAAGGCATAGCCAACAAGGCCCGTGGCAACCACAAGCAAAGACAAACCAAAGACAACCATCCTGATCCGGTGTTTTTTTCTTAGTCCAGCCATAGAGACCTCCTCTATTTATCTAAATAGGTAATTTTAGTCATGGAAACAATGGGGCAAGTTGAAGCCCCGTCGTTTCATTCAGCCCAAGCATCAGATTGGCATTTTGAATCGCCTGCCCTGAAGAGCCTTTGGTCAAGTTATCCAAGGCTGAAAAAACAATCACGCGGCCGCTTTGCCGGTCGGGCACAACCCCGATATGACAATAATTTGAACCCCGAACATGGCGCGTTGCCGATGCCTCGCCAAATGGCAGGATATAAACAAACGGCTCATCGTCATATCTTGCGACAAGGGTTTGGTAAATCTGTTCAGCATCGCCGTGCAAATAGATGGTCGCCAATATCCCGCGGTTTTGCGGTAACAAATGCGGTGTGAAACTGGCCGTAACCGGCTGACCAGCAGCCAACGAGAATTCCTGATCGAATTCCCCCAGATGCCGGTGATTGCCGACTGCATAGGCGTGAAAGCCCTCGGACACTTCCGAATGCAACATCCCCTCTTTAGCCCCTCTGCCAGCGCCAGAAACCCCAGAGGCCAGATTAATAATGATCTGGTCCGAATCAATTAGATTTTCATGCAGCAATGGCAATATGGGCAATAATCCGGCAATCGCATTGCAACCAGTGCCAGCCACCAGACGCGCAGATTTAATGGCATCGCGGTAAAATTCTGTCAGGCCATAAACTGCAATTTTTTGCAATTCCAACGCTGCGTGATCTCCGCCATACCATTTTTTATAGGCCGCTGGGTCGCGCAACCGGAAATCTGCGGATAGATCAACAATTTTCAAATGTTCTGGTAAAGCAAGTATTACCCGTTGCGATGTGGCATGAGGTAAGCCACAAAACACAAGATCAACATTTGAAAAATCAATTTCCTTGATTTTTTGCAAAACCGGCAGATCAAGATGGCGCAGATGCGGGAAAACCTTGCCATAAGCAAGCCCCGCTTTACGGTCTGCACCCAGCGCAACGATATTCATTTCGGGATGGGTGGCGATCAAACGCACCAGTTCAGCGCCCGTATATCCACTTGCCCCAAGGATCGCGATATTATTCATTCTGCTCTGCCATTTCCGCCTTTTGCCACGTTACTTCTTGGCCCAAAAATTGTTGGGCAAGATCGTGGACTTTTTCAACATTTCCGGTTGTCAAAAACCGCACCGGTCCTTTTTCTGCAAAATGACTGTGTCGCGAAGTATAATTCTTTGTTGCAAAAGCCACCAGATCAGGCTGGCTAACTAAACGTGTTTCAGCTGGTAAAGCCGACCGAAACAATTCCTCAACAATGGGGTAATGGGTGCAACCAAGGACCGCGGCTTGGGGCAAAGGCAGCTGTGCCAGCATCGTGGCGACATGCCGGTTTACCAGATTTTCGGCCTCAACCTTGTTACCTTGTTCAATGGCATCGACAAGCCCGTCACAGGCTTGACCAAAAACTGCAACATCACGCGCACGGAATTTCATTTCGCGGGGAAAGGCACCGCTGCTAATGGTGGATTGCGTTGCAAAAACCGCAACATTTTTTAGACCTGTGTGGGTCGGTGCAGCATTATCGCCCCAATCACGCTGGGTTAAATGTTCAATCATCGGCACAAAAACCCCAAGCACCCGACGCTTGCCCTTTGGCAACCAACTGACCTGCATACGGTGCAATGCCGATGCAGAGGCGGTGTTGCAGGCAATGATCACCAGATCACACCCTTGATCAAAAAGATGCTGCACACCTTTGCAAGTCAGATCAAAAACATCGTATGCGTCGCGCGTGCCATACGGGGTGTTTTTGTTGTCGCCCAAATAGATAAACGCCTGTTCAGGCATTTCAGATTGCAGCTTTCGCAAGACGGTTAAGCCGCCAAGCCCGCTGTCAAATACTCCGATAGGCATCAAAATTTCCCTTTTACTTTTTGTGCTTTTGCGGCTTTACCAAAAACTTTGCAAGCATCCAAAAAAAAGGCCGGCATAAGCCGGCCCATTTCAAATAATTTGTGAAAGGCTTACCGGCCGATTTCCACAATGCTACCAGATTGGACCGCTCGGTCACCCGCTATTCCAAGATAAGTGGCGATAACATCTGACACCCGTTGGATGATGCGAACCCGCATGGTTTCACCGCGCGCCACTGCCGCCGTCGCCGCCGCGCCACCAAAGGCAGTTACATCTGCTTCGATATAAGCAGGGCCAGCCAAAATTTCGCGTGTGGCAGCATCAACGACTGTCAGGTTAAAGTCAATATTATGAATGCCACCGATGTTAGAACGCGCCCGTTCTGTCAAGGAATGGAACTGCACCAAATCGGTAATCAGAATAACCTTGCGGTTGCCTTTGACGGAATTCTGCATTTGCGAAACCGCTTGCGCCATGGTTTCTTCCATGATGGCCTGAACCTGCAAATAAACATCGCCCGGCCCGTCTTCGCGCCAGATAATATCAACATCCGGCATCTGGCCATTAACGGTGGTCGTGGTCAAATCCCGCGAAACATTGGCTTCGACACTGACGACCTCCCAGTTAAAGGTCAAATTTTCGCGAAGAGGATCAGGAAAAATGGTATTTGTCCGAACACAACCAGACAAACCAAGTGCAATAATTAGGGTCAAACCCAAAGTCTTTAACGACATAAGAAACTCCAAAACAAAGAAATATTTGTGTTGATTCTAACAGAGAACCATCACAAAACAAGAGGTTATTCAAAACTGGTTACTATGTTGCAAAAATGTTCCAATCGCATGCTGAACAAGCACAAAACTTTATATTTTCAACAGTTTATCTTAAAATTTAGGAAAATCAAACCGAATCTCCGAATAATCAAGCCCCGGATGAACCAAGAACATCAGGCTGGTTTCACCAAGGGTTTTGGCATTTTCAAGACGACCGATTGGGCCGGTAATACCCCCATATTTAGGGGTACTCATAAGTAGAGCGATTTAAATGGCCATTGTGGCCAGCTTTTGTTTGGGCGTTATTCCGCCTAT